>JBKQVI010000345.1:0-3870 GCA_052139985.1 Terriglobia bacterium | reverse complement strand
CGGCCGGGGCTCAGCATGGCCATCGTGCGGTTCAAGGTGGGCGAAAAAGAAGAAGACTCCATTATCAAGCTCTACAACAAGCTCTATTCGCACTTCGACCTGATTCCCCCTGGCGCCTCGAAGCCGATCATCAAGCCGCGCTCAATCGACGACGTTCCCATCCTGGCGCTCACATTCTGGAGCAACCGTTATGACAGCTACACGCTACGCCGCGTGGCAAGCGAAGTCGATCGGGAGATCAAGAGCATTGACGATGTCTCGGAAACACAGGTAATCGGCGGCGAGCGCCGGCAGATTCGCGTGATACTGGATCCCACCAAAATGGCCGGTTACGGGGTGGCGCCCGCCACGCTGATGGGCACCATCGACAGGGCCAACCAACGGCTGCAAGTCGGGAAGTTCGCCGCGGCCAATCAAGAGTACAACGTTGAAACTGGCGACTTTCTTCGCAACGCTGACGATGTGGGGCGCGTGGTGGTGGGGGTTTCGTCGGGCCGTCCGGTCTATCTGCGCGACGTGGCCGAGGTTCGTGATGGTCCCGAGGAGCCTGCCAACTACGTGCTGTTCGGCTACGGCGCTCGCAAGGGGAATGCAGATTTGACCTTACTCCCTCGCCCCCCTGGGGGAGAGGGTGGACCGCGACCGGCGCTTTCATCAGCCGGGGCGGGCCGGGTGAGGGGGTTCATCCGTGACGCTGTCCTGCAAAAATCCATGCAGTGCGGCGCTACAAACTCGAGTGCCGCCCGAAAGACGAGTGCAAGCTTGAGTGATCGAGACCCCCTCACCCCCGCCCCTCTCCCCCAAGGAGGCGAGGGGGGAGTTAATCACACATTAAACTCTAGCCCCATGGGTGAATTCCCCGCCGTTACTCTCACCGTTTCCAAGCGCAAAGGCCAGAACGCGGTAACCGTTGCCCAGCATGTTATGGAAAAGGTGGAGAGTCTGAAAGGGACCTTGATTCCATCTGGTGTCGAAGTGACGGTCACGCGGAATTACGGCGCGACGGCCCAGGAAAAATCGAACGAATTGTTGCAGCACCTGCTGCTCGCCACGCTGTCCGTAACCCTGCTCATTGCCCTCGCGCTCGGTTGGCGATCGTCGATGGTGGTGCTCGCCGCCGTGCCGGTCACCCTGGCACTGACCTTGTTCATCTACTTCATTTACGGCTACACGCTCAATCGTGTCACCCTTTTCGCCCTGATCTTCTCCATTGGCATTCTGGTGGACGATGCCATCGTGGTGGTGGAGAACATCACCCGGCACTTCCACCTCCCTGAGAATAAGGGCCGTTCCTTGGCGGACGTCGCCGTGGAGGCCGTGGATGAAGTCGGCAATCCCACCACCCTCGCCACCTGGACGGTCATTGCCGCCATCCTGCCCATGGCGTTTGTCGGCGGACTGATGGGACCCTACATGCGGCCCATTCCCATTGGCGCGTCACTCGCCATGTTGTTCTCGCTTTTCATCGCCTTCATCATTTCTCCCTGGGCGGCGTTGCGTATGCTCGCCAACGCCAAAGCCGATCACGGAGAGAGCGAAGGAGGACAGGAAGGCTGGACGACCCGTTTCTACCGGCGGCTAATGATGCCGCTGCTCATCGATGCTCGCAAGCGCACACTGTTCCTGGTGGGCGTGGTGCTGCTGCTTCTCTTAGTGTTCACCCTCCCACTTCTTAAGATCGTCCGCGTAAAAATGCTTCCCTTCGACAACAAGAGCGAATTCCAGGTGATCATCGACATGCCGGAAGGGACGACGCTGGAGCAGACCACGCGGGTGGCGCGAGAGGTAGCTCGCCGCGTGGCCGAGGAACCGGAGGTGGTCAATTACCAGGTGTACGCGGGCACGGCCAGTCCTTATAACTTCAATGGACTGGTGCGCCACTACTTCTTGCGGCAAGGCGCGAACGAGGCGGACATTCAGGTGAACCTGCTCCCCAAGAAAGAGCGCTCGGCGCAAAGCCACGATATCTCCAAGCGCGTGCGCGACGCCATTGCGCCCATTGGGGATAAATACGGGGCCAAACTGAAAGTGGCGGAAATTCCCCCCGGCCCGCCGGTGTATCAGACGCTGGTGGCGGAAGTCTATGGCCCAGATTACAGCCAGCAGATCGATGTCGCCCGCCAGATTCGCGACGAATTCAAGAAGACTCCGGGCGTGGTGGACGTCGATTGGACCGTGGAGGCCCCCCAGCCGCAATATCGCCTGGTGGTGGATAAAGAAAAAGCGGCGCTGGCGGGTGTTTCCGCCGATCAGATCGCGCAAACGTTGCGCCTGGCGGTGAGCGGCGCGGTGGTTGGCCTGGCGCATCAACCGCAAGAGAAAGAGGACGTCGATATCGTGCTGGAAGTCCCTCGGGCCGACCGCAGCAGCTTGACCCGGCTCGGCGCAATTCGCGTGGCGTCCGCCTCCGGCGCGCTCGTGCCCATCAGTGAATTGACTCATGTTGAGACCGGGGTCATCGAGACCTCGATTTATCACAAGAATCTCAAGCGCGTCGTGTACGTCTCGGGCGATGTGGCGGGACGCGAGGAGAGCCCCGCGTATGCGATCATCAGCCTCTCGAAATCGCTCGAAAAGATTCACGGTCCGGGCGGCTATGCCATCGAGCGCTACGCCACGCACCTGCCGTTCCTCACCGACCACGTCAGCATGAAGTGGGACGGCGAGTGGCAAATCACTTATGAAGTCTTCCGCGACCTGGGCTTCGCCTTCGCCGTCGTTCTCGTGTTGATCTACGTCATCGTGGTCGCGTGGTTCCAATCCTTCCGCATACCCCTGGTGATCATGGCGCCAATCCCGCTCACACTGATCGGAATCATTCCCGCGCACGCCATGATGGGAGCGTTCCTGACGGCGACCACCATCATCGGCTTCATTGCCGGGGCCGGAATCATCGTGCGCAATTCCATTATCCTCGTGGACTTCATCGAACTGCGCCGCAAACAGGGAATACCGCTGGCGGAAGCCGTGGTGGATGCCGGCGCTATCCGCTTCCGGCCCATGCTATTGACAGCGGCGGCGGTGGTGGCCGGCGCTTTCGTCATTCTCTTTGATCCGATCTTTCAGGGCCTCGCGATTTCGCTGATGGCCGGAGAAGTAGCTTCGACGTTTCTTTCGCGCCTAGCGGTGCCGGTGCTGTATTACCTGAACGCGCGCAATGAGGAAAAGAACCACGCAGTGGCGGCGTGACAAAGATGAAACTGAAAATTAGAAACTGGAAATTGGAAACTGGAAACTCGCGGCGGTTGTCGGTTTTCACACGGGTGGCAGATAGGTCAAAATCAATTTACGTATCGCACCTAACTATTGCGGGTTGCAAATTAGAGTGACAAATGCCTGCGTAGCGTGAGCATCTTGCCCGCGCTTGTCGAAGTCCGAATTGATCGGTTGTTTCAGCCAGCACGCCCAAGAGAACTCACGCTTCACCCAAGAGGATTTTCGCCAGTGTGTCGATAGCAAGGGAACAGGCGCGGTCAGGATTTCTCTTGGCATCGTTAGCACCTTCGAGGATGTCCGGCGCTTTGTCGAGTTCGCGGGTGAATTCCTCGACTGAAGCAGCAGGCAGTGGAGGGCCGGGGACCGGTTCCCGCTATGCTCGCTCCTTGCACGACGGTCAGAACAGATCCGAATGTGTCCCGGTGCGGACCAAGTACAGGTCGTCACCGTCGATCTTGTAGAGCAGCAGCCAATCAGGTTCTATGTGGCAGTCGCGGTGGTGCTTCCATTCTCCTGCAAGGGGATGGTCTTTGTACCGCGGCGGAAGCGGTTCGCCATTGGCCAGCAGCACGATCAGTTCGCGCAGCTTCGCCATCTCTTTGCCTCGCCGCTGGGCCAATTTGACGTCACGCCGGAATTGCGAACCGCTAATCA
>JBKQVI010000344.1:0-22501 GCA_052139985.1 Terriglobia bacterium | reverse complement strand
AATGCCATCGACTACCTCTTGAAGCCGGTCTCGAAGCCGCGGTTGGAAAAAGCCATCCTGAAAGTGCGCCGCATGATCGAGACCCCCGACACTACCAGCCAGAAGCTCGACCGTTTAGTGCAGATGGTGGAGCAGCGCCCCGTACACCAAAAGGGCAAGCTCGTGGTGAAAAGCGGAAATCGGCTTTTCCTGGTCGATTCCGATGATATTATCTACGCCAGCATCGAGGATGGCGTCATTAGCATCGTTACGCGCGAACTGGAGGGGCAATCTAACTTTCGGACAGTGGAAGAACTCCAAGCGAACCTTGACCCGAAGGTCTTCTGGCGCGTGCACCGCTCTTACCTGATCAACGTCAACCACATTAAGGAGGTCGTTCCCTGGTTCAAAAGCTCGTACCAGCTCAAAATGGAAGATCGCAAGCAGACGGAAATTCCCGTAAGCCGGGCTCAAACCCGCAAATTACGCGAGCTGCTGAACCTGTAACACGGCCAGCCTGCGCTTTCATCTGTCCTTCGAAAAGCGATCCGAGAGGGCCCGCACCAAGCCGGACATCGTGGACTCCTGGGCCTCAATGGTAACAGCAAGGCCGAGATTGCGGAGGGTCTGGGACGTGATCGGACCGATGGAGGCGGTGGCAGCACCACGCACCATCTCTGCGAGCCGACTCCCGCGCAGGAGTTTGGCGAAATTCATGGCGGTTGATGAACTGGTGAACGTGATCGCATCCGGCGGCGGCGTGAGCAGGCCGGCGAGTTCTTCCGCGGACATTCGTGGCGTAACGGTCTGGTAAGCTTCCACCACTTCCACTCGGGCTCCACGCTCTGCGAGTACCCTAGGCACCAGGTCCCGCGCCACCCGAGCACGCGGAATCAGAAACGCTTTGCCGTGCAAATCGCGGTCACCGAGCGCCGCAACCAATCCCTCCGCCACGTATTTGGCCGGCATCAGATCAACCTTCACACCCGTGCGCGCGAATTCAGCCGCCGTCGCCGGCCCGATGGCGCCGATCGTCAGTCCGCTCAATGCGCGTACATCGCGTCCAGAGGCCGCGAGGCGCGCCAGGAAGTTCCGCACGCCATTCGCCGATGTTGCTAGCAGGTAGTCGAACTCCGCCAATCTGTGGATTGCGGCGTCGAGCGGCTCCCACGAGTCCGGCGGCTGGATCTCGATGGTGGGGATTTCGATAACGTCGGCGCCCAAGGCACTCAATGCATCGCGCAGCCCCTCAGCCTGGTCCCGCGCACGCGTGATGGCGATGCGCTTGCCGAACAGCGGCAAATGTTCAAACCAATTCAGGCGTTCGCGCAAGTTCACCACGTCTCCAATGACGGTGATGGCAGGCGTCATCGTCGCAGAGGCTTTGGCAGCAATATCGCCCAGCGTTCCCTCAATCACCCTTTGGGACGGCAGGCTGCCCCACCGGATTATGACAGCGGGCGTGCCGGGCGCGCGTCCATGGTCGATCAAGGCCTGAGTGATGCGCGGCAGATTTCTTACGGCCATGAAGAAAACCAGCGTGCCCGGGCAGTTGGCCAGTTGCGACCAGTCGAGACGCGACGATTCCTTCTCCGGATCCTCGTGTCCGGCGACGAAAGTCACCGTGGAAGTAATGTCACGGTGGGTTACTGGAATTCCTGCATAGGCGGGAACGGCGTGCCCCGCGGAAACGCCGGGAACGACCTCAAATGGAATGTCGGCACCCGCGAGCGCTTGCGCCTCCTCGCCGCCACGTCCAAACACATACGGGTCGCCGCCCTTTAAACGGCATACCACCTTGCCCTCGCGGGCGCGGGCCACCAGTAGTTTGTTAATCTCGCTTTGCGGCAGGCGGTCGGTTTCGCCGCGCCGGCCCACGCAGAGACTTTCGGCGTCGGCCCGTGCCAGGCGCAGCAAGTCTCTATTCACCAGGAAGTCATGAACAACGCAGTCGGCACGCTCAAGAATCTGTTTGCCTTTGAGCGTAAACAGGCCTGGGTCGCCAGGCCCCGCACCAACAAGATAGACTTTGCCGGGAGTCATCGTCTGTTGTCCGTAAGCCGGTGTCTGTCGTCCGTTGTCCGTGGTCCTTTGCCAGTTGTCACTGATCTGTGTACCGGTGACGCATGCATGTCAAGAAGCTGAACTCGATCCTCGCCGCGGTTCTCAAAGCTGGGTTGCGACGAGCCACGGACAACTGACGACGGGCAGGGACCCTAGGGTTCTGCGATCGCATCGAGTATTTCGCGCACGCCCTGGCGCAGCAAGTCCTCCGCCGCCGCCGCGCCCAGCGTCTCGGGTTCGGATGCGGGTCCGTCGGCCCGGGCGCGAATAACATGCGTGCCGTCGAGGTTTGCAACCAACCCTTGCAGCCGCATCCTGCCGTCTTCCACGACGGCGTGTGCGGCGATGGGCACCTGGCATCCGCCTCCCAAACGGCGCAGAACGGCACGCTCAGCGCGGACTGCCTGATGAGTCGTCAGGTCGTCGAGGCGCCTCACAGCCTCGCACGCGGCCGGGTCGTCAGCGCGAGTTTCGATCCCAAGCGCCCCCTGGCCAACCGCCGGGCACATCTGGTCAAGGCTCAAGTAACTCGTGACCCGTTCGTTGAGACCCAGCCGGTGCACGCCGGCTGCGGCCAGCACCAGTGCTTCACAATCGCCCCGCTCCAACTTGCGTAGACGCGTGTCCAGATTCCCTCGCATCGCGACACAAACAAGGTCGGGCCGCAGAGCACGCAGTTGTGTTTGCCGACGTAAGCTACTGGTGGCCACGCGCGCTTCAGATGGCAGGTCCTCCAGGGCATGTCCGTCGCGGGAAATGAAAACATCGCGCGCGTCCTCGCGCCGCGGCACCGCTCCGAGCACTAGCCCCGCAGGCTGTTCGGTGGGCAGGTCCTTCAGACTGTGCACCGCAACATCGATGTCCTGCGCCAGCAACGCCTCTTCAATCTCTTTGATGAACAAGCCCTTGGCGCCTGCCTCCGCAACAGCTTGCGCCATGGAGGACGGCAGAGGATCGCCAGGAGCATGGGCCTGCAATTTGTCCCCTGTCGTCTTAATGATGCGAACTTCTATCTCATAGTCGGCAGCAGCAAGCTGGTCACGGACCCAGTGGGCCTGCCACAGTCCGAGCTTGGAACCGCGAGAGCCGATGATTAAGCGCATATTTACTTACGAGGGGCTCGAAAAGGGTAAAGGTTGAATGCGGCCGTCTTATCCTTTAGCGTTTACCCTTTGTGCTTTGTACGTTCTTCTAATTCCCCAGCCCAAAGATCTTATGGATCAGCCGCACTAAAGCCACGTTTTCGGGTTCGCCTGCTCCACTCTTAAGCTCCGTTATCGGTCCGTGGAGGATTTTGTTCATGATGCCGCGAGTAAGCGCGTCCACGGCTTGCCGTTGCTCTGGAGTCAGATTTCCCAGCCGGCCCGAGTAGCGTTCCATCTCCGTAGCGCGGATGCGGTTCAAGCGTTCCTCCAACGCCACAATGGTTGGCACCACGTCGCGCGATGCCAGGCGCTTTAGCGTCTTTTGGACTTCCCCCTGGATAATTTCCTCCGCCCAGACGGCTTCGCGCTCACGCTGTTTCTTGTTGGCCTCCACAACGTGTCCAAGATCGTCGATATCATACACAAAGACATTATCCAATTCATTTACAGCCGGGTCGACGTCGCGTGGCACGGCGATATCCACGAAAAAGATCGGCCGGTTCTTCCGGGCGCTCAGGAGTTTTTCCACCTGACTCTTGTTAATGATGGCCTGGGGGGAACCCGTGGAGCTGATAACGATATCCGCCTGGCTCAAGTGTTCGTAGAGTTGCTCAAAGGGCACTGCGGTGCCGTGGAACGCCGCTGCGAGTTCCGCCGCCCGATCATAAGTGCGATTGGTCACCAGGATGCTTTTGGCGCCGCTACGCAGCAGATGCTTGGCTGCCAACTCACTCATCTTGCCGGCGCCCACAACGAAAATGGTCTTGTCCTGGAGTCCGCCAAAGATCTTTTTCGCCAGTTCCACGGCTGCGTAAGAAACGGACACCGCCGCTGACCCGAGAGCCGTTTCGCGCCGGACACGCCGGGCCACCGCCAGCGCCTGATGCACCACGTCATTCAGCGTGCCGTTCATCGCGCCTGCGGTGCACGCCACGGCATATGCTTGCTTTATTTGCCCCAAAATCTGGGGCTCACCCAGAATCATGGAGTCTAGACTTGACGCCACCCGGAACAGATGTTTCACCACGTCCTGCTGCCGGAGACGGTAGAAAAAGTGCGAGAACTGCCCTAAATCACAATGATGACGATCCGCCAAGAAGCGGCGAATGATGGCTTCCGCATCGACTTCGTCCTCAGCGGAAGCCATGACTTCCACACGGTTGCAGGTGGAAAGGATCATTCCCTCGCGGATACCTGCTCGATGCACCAGATCAGATACGGCTTCGGCCAGGCGCGCTTCCGGAATGTTCATCTTCTCCCGGACTTCCACCGGCGCCGTGCGATGATTGATGCCCAAAAGGGTAAGATTCATAATTACTGTCGGGATTCGGGATTAGGGGTTCGGGAAGCGGATTGTATTTCCCGAATCACTAATCCCTAATCCCAAACCCCGAACCCCGAGTTTCTATCCCCGCAATTTCGGGATGTACCCATGGTCTCCGCTGAGCAGGCTGACGCCCACGAACGTAACGAGAATGGCTGCGAAGCCAAAGATGGCGATATAGGCAGCGCGACGCCCTCGCCAACCGCCGCTGACGCGCGTGGAGAACAGCACGAGGTAAATCAACCACGTCACCATGGACGCTAGAATTTTCGGGTCGAGCTCCCACGGCCCCTTCCACGTCCGGCTTGCCCAGATAAAACCCGTCAATATGCCAATGCTCAAAAATGGAAGGCCCAATACCAGCGAGCGGTAATAGATCTCCTCGCAGACCTTAAGCGAGGGCAACCGGTAGTAAAAACCTCGCGGCTGCTTTGACTTCAACTCTCTCTCCTGAATCAGGTACATGACCGCGGCAACAAAAGTCAGGAACAGTGCCGTGTAGCCGAGAAAGATCGAACTAATATGAACCAGCAACCAGCCGCCGCGAAAGGCTGAGGAATCGAAGGAACTTGCCGGACGAAGGACCGAGATCAGGGTGAGCAGGAAAACGAGCGGGAGCATGAAGAGGCCCAGGGAAACGATTCGATAGCGCAGGTAAACGAAGAAAAAGGCCAGGGTCACCAGGAATGCGTAAAACGAAAGGGCGCTGCGCACGTCCGTAACCGGCAGCCGATGAAGGCGCGCGACTTCAACTGCCAAGGCCGCGGCATGTGCCGCCAGGCCAATTCCCAGCGCCCCCAGGGAAGCAGGCGAAAGGGAAGGCCGCCGCCTAACTACCGACGGAACGATGAGCGAGATTCCCAACGCATAAAATGCGAGTGCCATCCAAAGGCAGGCATCGTGCATAAAGGCTCCCAGGCAAGCGCGGCAAACTTATGAATTATAACATCCCTGGTGTGCTGGTCAGGCGGGCATAACTACGGGCGGATGACGGACGAGCCTTAAACGGATTAGACGGTGCCGTTCGATCTAGCGGATTGCCGCCGCCAACGAATTCAAGTTGTTCAGCAAGGAAGTGCTGTCAAATGTCCGAGCCGTTTTGACGTGAACGGAGAACAAGTCGCGGGGATCGCTCGGGTACGACGTCGTATATTCGGCGTCCCCCAATATCGTCGAAAAGAACGTGCGGAACTCCGAATCCGCTGCGCTACGGGTCTCGGGCCTGTTGGGCGCCAGCAAGCGATCATTGATGAACACCTCAATCTCACGGCCATTGAACTGAATCTTGCCGCTCAGGCGTGGTTCAACTTCCAAACGCTGGCAAGCAGTCAGAACAGCTTGTGTTGCCTGCACCAGGCGATCCTGGTTGGTTCCCCGTAACACCGCTTTGCGATTGTACCGGACACCAAGCCGCCCGTCAGAGCAATCCAGGCTATAGTTGCCCTGGTGGCCAATTAGAACTACTCCCGGCCCCGAGCTGACGTGACGATAATCCGCGACATCCAGCAGGAGTTCATCGTTGTTCTGAGTCTGAATCCAGCTATGAAAGACCGCAATCAAAGCTTCGAGGTCAACTTCCTCGGCATCCTTCAGAAAAAGCTTTACGTTGACGTGTTGAATTTCCATGTACCCGGTATCTCTCCTTTACACGACGCTCACAGTTCCCAACCGGTTGTAACACGCGTGTGAGGCATCAATAAAGAGCTGGGCCTCATCGATCAGGTACCGGGCGGAGTCAGGGGTGGCCGCTTGACTCGCCGAGGCGTGGGCAGCGAACAGGTACTGAGCGAATTTCCCACCTGCAAAGGAATCAAAAAACTTTTGAGTATCATAGAAGCGCGTGGTGAATTCCTGCACAATGCGGTCAGGGTCGTCAGGGATGTCCTGGACTTCCAGTTTTACCAATGCCTTGGCGGCATGCACCATCGCCAGATAGGCAGTCCGGGCCGCTTGTTGGAAGTTGCCCTTTTCCAGACTCACCTGCGCGCCGAAGACTTCCCGCTCGGCGGCGACAAGATCGAATTCGACCGCCGAAACGACTTCCCCGGCGCATTCACCCACGCCCATGTCGCCCAGACTGTATTCGCGCGGATCACCCCAGTCGCTGAAGAATGACCGGCCGGTGTCATCGGGGGGCAGCCTGGTGAGATCTTCCAAAAGACTCTTGATCTCGACCTTACCGATGCGCTTGACGAAATCCTTGAAGCTCTCTCCACTCCTCCGATTGGCCACATATCGGTCCGCCAAGCGAGTCACGACTTGCGGAATGTTCTTGGACGGTACCGCCACAACGGGCAGGCCGTACGACCCGGCGTTGTGCTCCCACTCACCCCCCAGAACCACCTGAAAATGCGGTACGGCGTACCCGGCCATCTTGCGGCTCACACCGTAGAATCCAAGGTCACCCACGTGGTGCTGGCCGCAACTGTTGAAGCAACCGCTGATCTTGATGTGGAGGTTCTGCACCGCGGTGTCCATGGCAAAACTCTTCTCGGCCAGCCGGTTGCGCAGTTCCGCCGCGAGCCCCCGCGACGAGGAGATCCCAAGTTTGCATGTATCGGTGCCGGGGCACGTGACAATATCCACAATAGTTCCGGCCCCCGGTTCTCCCAAGCCCACCGCGTTCAAGCCCTCATAAATGTCTACCAAATCATGATTGCTGACCCAGCGAATGACGAAGTTTTGCTCGACGGTCGTGCGGATTGTTTCGCGTGTGAAGCGACGCACAATTTCGGCGAGGGCGCGAAGCTGGGAAGCGGTAATGTCACCCAGCGGAAGCGCAACGATGACCGTGGAATAACCCTCCTGCCGTTGGGGCCGGACGTTGGTTTTATGCCATCGCTCGAATGCTTCAGAGGCCGTTGACAAAGTTTCGCCCGGTGGGCGCAGCGGTTCTTCCTTCAATTCATTGACGGCCTTCAGATACTCCGTCCACCTCGGGTCGGGGGGCAAAGTCCGGCGCTCTTCCCAGACCAGTTCTTTGAACTTCTCGATTCCCAGATCGTGAATCAGGAATTTGATGCGAGCGCGGTTGCGATTCTTCTTTTCTCCCAACCGCGCGAAGACTCTCGCAATCGACTGAGCAATCGGCAGCAATTCTTCCGGCGGCAGAAAAGCGTCGAAGAGTTTCGCTTGGTAAGGAACTGTGCCCAGCCCTCCGCCCACATACATGGCGAATCCGCGCACTTCCTCGCCGTTCTCGGTGCGCGTGACCCCCACCAGGCCCAGGTCGTGCATGTTCGCGAGTCCGCAGGCATGCTGCGCGCAGCCACTGAACGAAGGCTTGAATTTCCGGCCGAAGCTTTGGCAGTCCGGGTGGCCCAACAGGAACCGCGAAAGGGCTCGGGCGTAGGGAGTGACATCGAAGACTTCGTCCGGGCACACGCCCGCGAAGGGGCAGGCGGTAACGTTTCTGACCGTGTTTCCGCAGGCTTCCCGTGTCGTAATTCTTGCGGCAGCCAAGCGGCGCATCAGCGTGGGCGTATCATCAATGTGCACGTAGTGAAGTTGCACGTCCTGGCGCGTGGTGATGTGAGCGATTCCGTCGGAGTACTCTTCCGCCAGTTCCGCCAGGGTTTCCAGTTGTGCGGCGTTCAGACCGCCGGCCGGTATCTTGATGCGCTGCATTCCCGGCGCATCCCACAAGGTATTGGGCCCTTTGGTCAAACTCCCAGAGGGGTAGGCAAAAACTTGCACTTTCTTGCCATCGTGCCGCTGACCGTTGTCGTAACGCTGGCCGTATACACCGCGGCGCAATCGCGTTTCCGCGATCACGCGCTCGTCCACTTTCCCTTGTTTCTTCAGGCCCAAATCCGTTTCATAACTGTCAATTTCGCGGGCCAAGTCTTCCGGTAGCGTACCGGAGAGGTTTTCCTTCCAAAGCGAGTTCGAGGCTTTCATTCTGAGTTCACTCCAAAAACAAAAACCCACTGCCGGACTCATCTCCGACGGTGGGTTGCAATCTGGCCGCTTTGACTAACGCGCTGCTAAGCAACACCTCCACACGCCGGTGCTGGCGCCGTACAACAGCACTTCGCCACGCCGAATTGGAGGATGTTAGTCATTGCCCAAGTAAGAAGCATACGGTGGATGGCGTCGGAAGTCAACTTTAAACCGCCATTTACCTCAGTTTCCGGGCGAAATCACAGTGGATTTCCGTCACCCGAATCCAGCTTGGTGAATTCCCTAGCGTCTTGTTATGATGACAGAATAAATATATGTCGTCGCCAGTCATTCCCGTCACGCAAGGAAAGCCGCGCCCGCAGTTGCAAGTGCGTCCGGCCGAGGAGCGCGATGCACAGGATCTCGCGCGAATTTACTTGCAGGCGGCCCAAGATCACCTGGCGACGTTTGAACATTTCCTGTCCAGTGCCGAAGAGCGCACACGCTGGGTAACAGAGCACTCCGGGAAATACCCGCTGCTGGTGGCAGAACTGGCTGGACGGGTTTTGGGATGGACATCGCTCAGTCCGTATCAAGTGCGGCCGCGCATCGAAGGCATCGCCGAGCTGCTCATGTACATTGACCGCGGCTATCGGCGGCACGGGGTTGGCAAGGAACTCATGCGCGCCATTCAATCCGCAGCGCGCAAGGCCGGCCACCATAAATTGATCGGAAGATTTGTGGCTCACAATGACGCCAGCCGCACCCTTTGTCGTATGACCGGCTGGAGAGAAGTGGGCGTCCACGAAAAGCATACGCTGCTCGAAGGCCGCTGGCACGACGTGGTGGTGGTCGAGTTCCTCGTCCTTGAGAATCTCAAGTAAGTCATTTTAGCCAAAACAAAACTCTGCAATTCTTAAGGGCTCTGCCGGGACCGATTGGTACTCGTCCAGACGAAGTAGACGGGAATTCCCAACAGCACTATTCCCAAACCGATGCCCGACTCGCGCGGGCTGCGGGCCAGCGCATTGACGATGATGATGAGCGCCGCGACAGCGAATGCCACCGGCAGTACCGTCCAAACTCGATAAGGCCGCGCCAACTCCGGGCGCTTCCGCCGGAGGATCACGACTGCCAGTGCCGCCGCCGCATAGAAAATCCAGCCCGTGAAAATCACGTAAGTGTAGAGTTGCTCGAAGGTGCCGGTGGTCGCCAACACAATGGACCATACTCCCTGAATCAAAAGGGCGACATAGGGGGTCTCGAAACGCGGGTGGATTCGTCCCACGGCCGCAAACATCACTCGGTCGCGCGCCATGGCGAAGTACGCACGCGCACCGCCCAGGATGTTGCCGTTCGTCGCCCCAAACATCGAGCACAGAATCAACCCGGAGACGAATGCGGCACCGCGTGGGCCCCAAAGGATTTCCATAGTTTTCGCCGCCACGCGTTGGTAGGCATCCTGGGCCATCGTGGGCAACGACAGGACGTGGAGGTAGGCGAAGTTGGCACTGAGGTAAGCGAAAATGACGATGAGCGCGCCCACCAGAAAGCCGCGTGGAAGTATCTTTGACGGATTTTTCACCTCCCCCGCCACGTGGGACAAGTGGTGCCATCCGTGATAGGCCCATAGCACGCCAATCAGCGCAACTCCAAACGAACTGAGCGTAATGTGCGGCGGCGCATACCCCACTGGAGGCGCGATCGCCGCCACGTGACGGGTGAACAGGGCAAAACCCACGATGATAGCGAGGCCCGTTAGTTTGGCCAGCGTAAAGACGGTCTGCACCCACGACGCGTGCTTGACGCCGGCGATATTCACGAGGGTTAACACCGCAATCACAGCGCTCGCCACCAACTTTCGCTCAACGGGCGTCAAAGGGAAAAAGGTGGAAGCGTAAATGCTGAAGGCCACCGCGAGGGTCGCGATGCCGCCGGACTCAATCACTAGCAGCGCCGCCCAGCCGTAAAGAAAAGCGGCCAACTTGCCGTAAGCATCGCGCAGATAAACATACACGCCACCCGCTTCCGGAGTGGCCGCTCCGAGTTCGGCGAGAGATAGCGAACCCGCCAACGCCAACGCGCCCCCCACCACCCAAACCAGGATGACAGTGGAGACGGACCCTACCTGGAGCGCCACGTTGTGGGGCACCATGAAGACCCCGGACCCGATGATCGTGCCCACGACGACAGCGATTGCACCCATCGTCCCTATCGCCCGTGGGAGTTCAGTCGGTGCGTAAGACTCAGCGCCGGGAGCTAAGGTGCCCGACGATGACGAGCTCAGATCTGTGGACATAGAAATCCTGGTTGTCGAGAATCTGGGATTGCCTTTACGAAAACAAGGTGGCTTATTATACTGAGGGGCTTTCGAGAAAACCAATTGCGATTGCAGGCCTCCTGCACAAGGAGAGGGTTGGGACCATGACGAAAGTGGTTGGCGGACGGTTTAATGGTCAGGTGGCTCTGGTGGTGGGTGGCGCGCAGGGCATCGGCAAGGCGATCGCCGTGCGCATGGCTCACGAAGGCGCGCACCTGGTGATTGCCGACATCGACCGCCCGATGCTGGCCCGCACAGCCAAGGAGATTAGCGCGCGGGGAGGAAGCGTCCGCACGGTGGTTTGCGATGTGCAAAAGAAGCCCCAGGTGGATCGCACCGTGGCGCAGACGGTTCGCTGGCACCACTGCATTGATGTCTTGATGTACGTAGCCGGCGTGGGCGAGGCGGTACCCTTCGCCCAGATGGACGAAAAGCACTGGGACTCGACCCTGGGCATCAACCTGCGCGGCGGCTTCTTGTTTGCGCGTGCGGTGGCCCCACATATGATCAAGCAGCGCAAGGGCAAGCTGGTTTTCATGGCGTCCACAAACGCGTGGGACGCGGAAGCGGAACTTGCCCACTACAACGCCTCCAAGGCCGGCTTGTTCCTGCTGGCCAAAACGCTGGCGCGCGAACTGGGCCCCTTGGGAATCAACTCCAACGCCATCGGTCCGGGTCTAATCCGCACGCGCCTGACGAAGCCTTTTCTGAACGATCCAAAGTTCATGAAGAAGTATGACAATCTGATCCCTGTGGGCCGGCTCGGCGAGCCCGAGGACATTGCCGGGCCAGCGACATTTCTCGCTTCCCACGATGCCGACTATGTAAACGGTGTACTGCTGTTTGTTGACGGCGGGCAACTCGCCTGACTGCACCAATGCGCGGCGAAGTCTGCACCCCGACTCGTAACCTTTTGACCGAGGAGATAACATGCGCAAAGTGGTCCGTACTCCGAGCGCCCCCCTCCCCAAGGGCGTTTATTCCCAAGCCATCGTTTCTGACGGCTTCGTCTATGTCGCCGGTCAGGCGTGCGTGAATCCCAAAACCAACGAATTCGAATTCGGCGACGTCCAGTCGGAGACCCGGCAGACTCTTCAGAACATCCGCGCCATTTTGGAAGCGGCCGGAAGTTCGCTGAAGGACGTGGTGCGCGTAGGAGTGTTCCTAGCCGACATGAATGATTTCGCGGCGATGAATGAAGTTTACAAGAAGTTCTTCACGGAAGACCCGCCGGCCCGCACCACCGTGGGCGCCCAGCTCGGCAAGATCAAAGTTGAAATCGACTGCGTCGCGCACGTCAGCCAGCGGCGCAGGAGGTGAGCGCGGTGGCCGCGATTGCGCCGATAGGCGCGGTCGGCATATTACCACTTTCTGGAATCCCGCGCCGCGACGGTGCGAGACCTACGGCCTAAAATGAGGTGTCTATGCTTGCTCAGGAGCTTTCTACTCCAGTTATTACCGTTGACCTTGACGTCCTCGAAAAGAACCTCGGGCGGGTAGCGGATTTGTGCCGCCGGCAAGGTGTGGGCTTGCGCCCGCACACGAAAACGCACAAGACAGTGGAGATTTCCCGCCTCCAGTTGGCGCATGGCGCCGTGGGGCTGACCGTTGCCAAAGTGGGCGAAGCGGAAGTGCTCGCGGCTGCGGGCCTCGACGACATTCTGGTCGCGTTTCCCATCATGGGGGACGAAAAACTCGGCCGGCTAGCTCGCATCGCCGCCGGGCGTCGTCTGCTGGTCTCGCTCGATTCGGAAACTGCTGCACAGGCGCTCTCTCGGGCCGCTGCGTCGCAAAATGCGAGCATCGGCGTCCTGGTGGAATTTGACGCCGGTACACGGAGGTGCGGGCTTGATCCCGGGCCCACGCTCGTGACCTTGGCGAAAGCCATTGAGAAACTGCCGGGGTTGAAGTTTCGCGGGTTAATGAGCTTCTTCGGCAACGTCTGGGGAACTCCGGAGCAGCGCCGCGCGGAGGCCGAAAACGTGGCCAAGCTCGTCGCTCGAGGCCTCGAAGCCTTTCGCGCCGAGCGCATGCCCGTGGAAGTCGTTTCCGGCGGTTCCACTCCTTCCGCGGAGTTTGCGCATCTGATTCCAGGGCTTACGGAAATTCGCCCCGGCACCTACGTGTACAACGATCTCAACACGTATTATCAGGGAGCGTGCAGCCTGGAGGATTGCGCGGTTCGGATTGTGGCAACCGTTGTTTCCACCGCGGTGCCCGGCCGCGCCATTATCGATGGCGGCTCCAAGACGTTTTCCTCTGACCTGCTGGGCTCCGGCCCCAAATCCGGCTACGGATACGTCGTGGAAGCGCCCGATGCGCCGATCATCAAGCTGAACGAAGAGCACGGTCTGCTCGACATCACAAATTCGCGCCACAATTTTCGCGTCGGCGAAGTGGTGACGGTCATACCCAATCACGTCTGCGCCGCGGTGAATATGCACGACGAGATCGTGACGCTCCGTCAGGGCGAAGCGGTGGGATGCTGGAAGATTGCCGCGCGGGGAAAGGTGCGGTAGTTCGGACTTTTTCGGTCGTGCGGACGCATTCAGGGACTGCTTGTAATTCGACGGCCAAAGTTCATGGACGGACTCATTTCCAAGGAGGGGATATGAACACGCCAATGACCATTGTGGGAATCGCCGGAAGTCTTCGGAAGGCCTCGTTCAACCGCGCTGCATTGCGGGCGGCGCAACAACTTGTCCCGGATGGGGTGAAGTTGGAGATATTTGACCTTGAGGGCATTCCGCCGTTCAACCAAGATGATGAAGCCCACCCCCCGGAGCGTGTGGCGTTGTTTAAACAGCGCATTCGCGTTGCCGACGCCATCCTTTTGGTAACCCCGGAATACAACTACTCGATCCCTGGGGTCCTCAAGAATGCCATCGACTGGGCGTCCCGGCCCTACGGTGATAGCGCGTGGGAGGGGAAGCCCGTGGCTCTGATGGGCGCTTCCGTCGGGCCGCTGGGGACATCGCGTGCGCAATACCATTTGCGACAGGTCTTCGTGTTCCTCAATATGTACCCGCTCAACCGCCCGGAGGTGATGATCACCGACGCTACCCACCGCTTTGACGAGAAAGGCAACCTCACCGATGAGGATACGAAGGCGCACATTCAGAAATTGTTGCAAGCTCTGGTGGCATGGGCGAAGCATCACGAGGGCGGACGCCGCGCCACCTGCGCCAGCGCGTAATCCGAAGGCCAGCAAGAAAGCGAACTTAGCATTCCGATCGAGCTGCTCTTTTCCGATCCCAAGCGAACGAATGGCCCCGCGCAGTTGGCGTCGTAAAGTCTGCCGAGATCATGGGCATTACAACGCGCCGCATCGTCACGGCAAAGGAGAATCCTTGAAGCGGGGAACGTTTCTGAAGAGGGCAACCGGAGTAGCATTGACAGCCCCTTGGGTAGCCTCCGGACACGGGGGAATCTGCCTGGCTGCGGAAGGCAAGCGGATCGCCTTCGGAGGGATACAGATCGAGCGCAGCACCTACACTCACATTCGCACTGGCTTGGAAGATTTCACGATCGAGAGAGGGCAGCAGCAAGCCGACGATCCGGACTACATTGCACTGAAGTCTTCTCCCTACCCGTTCCTGACGACGCTGGTGGCCGAAGCTATGGTCGGAGGACCGGTCAAACACCAAACCTACGAGGAGTTGAAGGCCGAATTCCTTCATCGAAGCCGCGCCCCGCTTCCACTCGATGGACTCTATTTGGCGATGCACGGCGCTATGTACGTGGAAGGCATGCAGGACGCGGACGGCGATTGGATCGCAGCGGCGCGCGAAGTAGTCGGCGAGGACTGCCTGATCACCGCGAGCTTTGACCTCCATGGAAGTTTGAGCAAGCGCACCATCGACAACCTGGACATGCTTTCGGCGTACCGGACCGCGCCGCATCTTGACATTCAGGAAACCACGCGCCGGGCCTGTGACATGCTGGTCTATTGTGTGGACCGGCACGTTCGGCCCACGCTGGTTTGGGCTCCGATCCCCGTGCTGATGCCGGGCGAACGTAGTAGCACGCGATACGATCCGGCAAAGCGACTTTGGGCGCAACTGCCGGGCATGCATGCCCAGCCCGGGGTGTTGGATGCCTCCCTGTTAGTGGGATATGTATGGGCAGACGAGCCGAAGGCCATGGCCAGCGCCGTACTGACCGGCACAAAACCGGATCCGCTCAAGAAAGATGCGCTCTCGCTGGCACAGCAATACTGGGACGCGCGCAAGGAATTCCGGTTCGGCGTACCCACGGGCACGCTCTCGGATTGTATCGATCAAGCTCAGCGGTTGAGCACGAAGCCGGTGGTGATATCGGACTCGGGTGACAATCCAACCGGCCGAGGCAATGGTGACCGCGCAGAAGTGTTGGCTGAACTGCTTCGGCACAAGGTTCCCAACGCCCTCATCGCCGGAATCGCCGACCGCCCCGCCACCGAAGCGTGCTACCAGGCCGGCGTAGGGGCGATGCTTCCGCTCCGGATCGGGGGTTGGCTCGACGCCATCGGAAATCCTCCCGTGGAGGTCACGGCGAGGGTGATTTTCTTGCTGCCCACTGACAATCCACCGGAACGGCAAGCTGTGGTTGAAGTCGATGGCATCTCCGCTGTGCTCACCGCAAGATGCCGCCCGTTCCATCAGATACGGCGTGATTTCACTCCTCTGGGTCTCGACCCCGCGAGCTATAAGATTCTCGTTGTCAAGGCCGGCTACCTTGAGCCGGAGATCGCGGACATTGCGAATCCCAATCTGATGGCTCTCACCGATGGCGCACTGAACCAGGACATTGAACATCTGCCCAAGAGTCGCCACCGTGTGCCGTCCTACCCGTTCGTGCCAAACTTGCAGTGGAAACCCTTTACCGTAGTCTCGGCACGATCCCCACAGGCAGGGTAACAGCCCATCACATCACGGAGCGGTGGCGAGAAGACTCTACGCTTGCCGCTTGGGCTTCCAGCCAGTTGCTGCCTTTATCGGTCAGGAACCACAGGTTGCGCGTAGGCGTGATCTTTTTGCCGGCCAGCGCCTGCTCGCGCATTCGTTCCAAGCGCTTTGCCGTGTCGAATTCTTCCATCTGAACCTCTGCGGCTATGCTGCTGACGGTGCGATAGGAATACTGCCCCTTGAGCAGGACCGTCAGAAGCTCCCGGTCGGTATGATCGACCGGAAGGTCCTGAAGCGACGGTGCAATGCTGTTCCGCGCCGATTCGGGCAACGGTTCAGTGCGCTCCTCCATGGCTTGCCGAAGCACCGGCTCGACTTGGCTGGCTCTTTCTTCCGCCAGAATTGCCCGGGTTTGCGCTTCCTCAGATTCGCGCTTGGCCTTCTCAACCTCGGCCGCTAGCCGTTTGGCGACGGTCTCCGCGAAGGTTCGGGAAAAGACGGCCACCAAAAGGCAAAAGCTGGCAAAGACGAAGAAGTCGAAAGGAATTCCGGACCCGTAGCGGATGTTCGTGATGTTACCGAGCATGTCGCTACCGATGGTCTTAAGAAAAATGGGTGCAAGGAGTGCCGCCACCAGCCCCAAGACGAAGCTCCGCGAGCGCTTGGCATACTCCGGATCGTCCTTGTGCAGCAGCAGATAGTTGGCCGCTCCCCCTAGCGCTCCCGCGCCGATCATGGCCACGAGCAGAAGAATTATGTTGTACCGTGTCATTCCTGCTTTCCTCCGATTTCGAAACGCACTTCACCCGGCGCCGGGATATCCCTGCTGCCGTGCAGAGTTAACGATTCCACACGCCCGCCGCATTTATCTCATCGGCCGGTTTGTTTACGGGGATGAAGGAATCTGTAAGTCAGGCTGTATGAATTCTGAATTATGAATTCCGAATTCTGAACGAACGGATCCGGCGCAGTCGCGTCATAATTCAGCACTCATAATTAACAAAAAAGCTGGCTCGGCACGCGGAGAATCTTCAGATTCCCCCACGGGCTATAACGGTGGGCAACTAAACGGCAAATGACTCGCGACAATGGACAGCGGAAGGGCGATGGGCAAGGTGAGAACCTGCATCCTTCCGGCGCCTGTCACCTCTCGGATTCTCTGACACATCAACCATTCAAGATCCGCCGGACGCGGTCGCAGTTTTCCTTCACCTCGTCGCGGAAGCGTGGGAACATGCCCACGACGACGCAGTCCTGCGGCTTAATGCTGTCAAATGCCTGTTTAAAGGCCTTATCAACCTGTTCAGGAGATCCCACCACGCGGCCGGCAGCGAGGATCTTGAACAAGAAGCACGTCTTGGAGGTTTTCCGCGCCACCTCGTAGGCGTGGGGAGGGTCGGTTTCAAGATAAACGTCCGAAGCGGGCAGGGGCAGCACTCCCAGCAGCTTGCGAAATTCCTCCGGGGTGCGCGTGCGGTTGTAGACGCACAGCATGTAGAAATCCACGTCCCATCCGCGCTCCTCCACGTATTCCACCACCTCCGGTTTGTGCGTTCCAATGCCCACACGAACCCCGGCCTGGCGCAGCCTCTTCGTGTACTCCCGCGCCTCGTCCATCTTCCCTTCGCGGAAGAGCACGTCGGTCCGTTCCCCATGGAGGTAGAGCGCCATGGGTTTGGTGCGCCGCACCACCTCCTCCACGGGGCCCAGAGTGGGGTCCGTAGCGATCAAGTGCATGTTTCCACCCTGGGAGCGGAAACGCTCCAGATCCTTCAGGGGTTGCTCGCGGTGAGCATACTGAAAGGCGTTGATGCCGTTTTGCTGGCACTGGAGAAGCGTTTGGCAGATGCGGTCGGGCGTGTTCCATTCCACCATCAGTTTGTCGAGCAGACCGTTGAAGTGGGAGTATCCATAAAACTGGTTGCAGCCCATCACCATGCGGCTGATCTCCACGTCGCCGAATCGCACTTTGGGAAGCGAAGCCGCGGGCGTCTGTGCTCCGGCCAGAGGACCTACCGCCAATGTCGCTGCCAGTCCGGCAGAGGATTTCAGGAAGTTTCGTCGGCTATTCATTGACTCTATGTACCTCGCTAGGGGCGAACCGATGTGAGTTAGCTTGCGCAGGGGGTTCGCGATACTCTACTTCGCAGCAAGAAAGGAACCAAATCAGACATATACAGGGCGACGAGAATCGGACAATGCGACCGAACAGCGACCGGCAGGGACTTCACCAGGGAGGCAGAAAGGTCACGGAGAGCTAGCGGAGAAAAGACTGGGGTCAATAAACAAGGAAACGTGCGTCTGTTCGCGCCAGCAGAAGCGGCTTTCTCCGTAGTCTCTGTGCCCCCGTCGTGGGTCTATTTGGCGCGATTGGTTCCGGCTCGGCCGCGCTATGGGAAGCCGAGACGGGTGTAAAATGAATGAGTCCGTAGGCACTGAGGACTGAAAACTGATGACTGACAACTATTGAGATTCGATTTCGCCAGACTTGAATACATCGCAGTCAGGAGTCGCGCCATTCAAAAGTTCATCCACTTGGCCGCCTTGTTGGCCGTGGCTGCCATTCCGCTGTACGGCCAAGGCAACTACGAAATCCAAGTCTACGGGGCTGACACCGTGGCGCCCGGTCGCACCATGGTGGAACTGCACAGCAACTTCACCTTCGAAGGGTTCAAGACGACCGACCTCGGGGTGCTGCCGGACGAACACCAACTTCACGAGACGGTGGAGATCACGCAGGGCTGGACGAGTTGGTTTGAAACCGGCCTCTACATTTTCACCAGCTACGGCCCCAACCAAGGCTACAAGTGGGTAGGCGATCACATCCGGCCGCGAGTGCGCGTGCCCGACAGTTGGCGCTGGCCGGTGGGGGTAAGCGTTTCGACGGAGATTGGCTACCAGCGGCCCATCTTTTCCGCGGACACTTGGACCTGGGAGATTCGCCCCATCGTGGATAAGCAGTGGAAATCCTGGTACCTCGCATTCAATCCCGCCCTAGAGCGCTCGTTCCACGGACCGAGCGTGCCCCAGGGCGTCACGTTTTCTCCCAACTTCAAAGTGGGTTATTCTTTGACGCGAAAACTCAGCGCAGGATTGGAATACTACGGGGCGCTCGGACCGGTCACGGGCTTCGATCCGTTGTACGAGCAGGAGCAACAGATCGTTCCCACGATTGACTATGATTTCGGCCCGAATTGGGAATTCAATCTCGGCGTGGGTGTAGGCGCGACGCGCACTACCGATCATCTTCTGGTGAAGATGATTATTGGACATCGTTTTCGATTCATCACGCCGCGTGTGCCTCGCATCTTGAAGGGGAATCCGGCGGGCGGGGAGATGAATTGACGCGGGTTTCGAGAATCGCGTGTGTGGTCGCCCTTCTGATGCTCGGGTTTGTGCCGGGCTTTGCACCACTTCCCAGCTCAAGAGATTTCACCACAGAGTGTCTGCCCGCTGCTGGCGGGTCTATAGTTGACAGAAACTTCAGTTTCGCTATACGTAAGATCAATAACTTACGTGAAGTTTCTGGAAAGGGCACAGAGATCGCAGGGGCAAGAAATGTTGCTTTCTCTGTGCCCTCCGTGGTTAATTCCGGTTCCTCTATCGTCGCTTCGCCTCCGGGTTTTCCCCCCATCCCTTGGCCGGAAGACAATCCTTACTCACCGGCACGCGCTGAACTGGGCAGGGTGCTGTTTTTCGACGGGCGGCTTTCCGCGAACGGCATCGTATCGTGCGCTTTTTGCCACGAGCCGGCGCATGCTTTTGCGGCCAGTACACCGTTCTCAAGAGGGGTGGATGGAAAGTTGGGCGTGCGTCACGCCCAAACCATCATCAACCGTGCCTGGGGCAAATCGCAATTCTGGGATGGCCGGTCGCCCACTCTCGAGGCGCAGATGGTCTTCCCAATCACGAATCCGGATGAAATGGGCATGACCACGGAGGGCGTGGTGCAAAAGATTCGCAACATCAAAGGATACGCACCGCTTTTCGCAGCGGCCTTCGGAGACAACTCCATTACCTACGATCGTATTACGAAAGCGATTGCCACCTTCGAGCGTACCATCGTATCGGGAAACTCCCCGTATGATCGCTACTTGGCAGGCGATAAGACGGCGTTGACCAAACAACAGCAGGACGGCCTCGATTTCTTCAATAAAAAGGGTGAATGTGCCGAATGCCACAGGGGTCCGAACTTCTCGGACGAAAAATACGCCAACCTGGGTGTGGGCATGGACCGCGCCAATCCCGATCTGGGCCGCTTCGGTGTTACCAAGAAACGCGGCGATATTGGAAGATTCAAAGTGCCTACCCTCCGCGACCTTGCGGTTCGGGCCCCCTACATGCACGATGGCACCGTCAAGACTCTCTCCGAGGTTCTGGACGTCTATGCCAAAGGAGGCCTACCCAACCCGCACTTGGACACGCGCCTCGCACCCTTTTATCTGGATGAGGAAACGAAGCGCGATCTGCTGGCGTTTCTCGATTCGCTCAACGGCGAGGGCTGGCAGAACATCAAGCCGCCCGCTACGTTTCCGCAATAACGCTCGGACTTCCGCCGACGGAACGTCCGTGCAAAAGCATGATAAATTTGCGTCCCGTGGAGACCTTCATATGATCAAGTGGGGCATTTCACTTCTATTTGCTCTTCTCGTTCCTCTTACGATCACCGCCCATGCATCTGACGACACGCTCCAGTACCAGTCCGACTATATGCGGGTTGAGCTCGCACCCGATCAACCGGCCCTGGTGTCGCTGGCCGTAGATTCGCTGGGAAAGAGCAAGCTGAGCGTGAACCCGCTTCGACCGCCGGCCAAAACAGCGACCACGTTCGAGGTGCGCCGCGTGGGAGCTGCTTTTGAGTATCGAACCGCGGGCGTCTCGCCCAGAACTCTACCCGCCTGGACCTTCGATTTCTCCACGCGTCAAATTCACCTGCGGTCGCACTTCGCTGGAGGGAATCCGCCTCCCCCGTTGGTCCTGAACTTCAACTCTCGAATCAATCATGCCACGCTGCTGGGGCTCATCAACGATGACGGCAGCGTGCCGCTGCCGTCGCTTCTCCACCTGCCCGATCTTGGGACATTTCGAATTGTTTCCGCTTCTGGCACAAAGCTGGCGCTGGGCTACGATGCCATGCGCCTTCGCGGCGCACACGACGAAATGGTGGGGGACAACGATTATGTAAAGGTGACCTTTCCCGCTGCCTCCGCTGCCATGCCCGACGTCGATTACAACCTGGAAGTAGTGGCGATTCATCCGGGTCCGCCGGAACTTTCACATGACTCCCGCTTCGACGGCTTCCGCCGCAACTGGCTGAATATCTTTCAACTGAACCCGCGATTACGGGTGCTGGCCAACCATGCGTCCAGCGACCCGTGCGCCTTCACGCTCTACGAGTATTCCTCACTGGCCGTGCGCACTCCTCCCCTCGCACCTGGGCTGACCGCGCTGGACATGCTCCACCAGACATTGGACCGTTACCTCAGCGGGATGAAGGCATACGGCATTGCCGGAACCCAGCACGATGTCCCGTATGATTTCCTGGATTCTTATCCCTCATTACTCATTGCTGCCTCGGACTACGTTCAAGCCAGCAAAGATAATGCCTGGCTAAGGAATAACTATCCCAGGCTGAGAGACTGGGCCGCGAAGATGCTCGCCATGGACCGCGATGGGAAGGGGCTGATTGAATATCCCCTAAGTGGCAATTCCGGATCCTGGCCTCCCGGAGTCCCCATACGCCCTGCCAACTGGTGGGATGATATCGGTTTTGGCCACCAGGACGCCTACTCGAACGCCCTGGCTTACCATGCTTTGCTGGGGATGGCGGAGTTGGCGCGGCAGGCCAACCAGCCCGCCGATGCCCACCTGTATTCATCGCGCGCCGAGAAACTGCGATCGGTTTATTTCGACACCTTTTACAACCCCGAAACGGGCTTACTGGCGGGTTGGAAGAGCTCCGATGGCAACCTTCACGATTACTACTTCACCTTCGTCAACAGCGCCGCCATCGTTTACGGCTTGGTTCCTCCCGACAGGGCCAATCCGATCATGGATCGCCTGCTCGCCAAAATGAAGGCGGTGGGCTATAACTATTTCAGCTACGGCCTGCCGGGTGTCCTGATCCCTGTGCGCCCGGAGGATTACGTTTGGGGCACGCGCGATGCGTTCCAGGTTTATCAAAATGGCGGCGCTACGGGGTCCTTTGAATACTTCACTCTCCAGGCCCTGTACCAATTGGGCCGGCGCGCGGACGCTGACGCCATTTTGTTTCCCTTGCTCGAAGGATATGAGAAGGGGGGCTTCCAGGGGTTTGGCCCCAACGGCAAATCCTACGATTGGAAGTCGTGGGACGGTTCACCGCACGGGTACGAGGGATTTCTGGTGGACAATTACCAGGCTCTGCTGGCGGTGCTGTCGCGCTGACCCGAGGCACGCCACGCCGTTCCCCTAAAGAAAGGGTCGGGGCCATGACGATGAAAATAATCAAACTCATCTGCTGTTGTTTGGCGCTGTCCTTCCTCATCCTCGGCGTTAACGGCTCGGGCGCTGACTGGCCGACCTTTGGGCACGATCCCCAGCGCTCCGGTTGGGCTGTCGAAGAGGATTCGCTTACGGTCCAGAACGTTGCTGGCCTGAAGCTGCTTTGGAAAGCTCAGGTGAAGAACGAGCCTCGATCTTTAGCGGCGCTCACGGCTCCGGTGGTAACGGACCGCGTTACCACCCCCACCGGCATCCGCAGCATGGTTTACGTGGCGGGAAGCTCCGACAATCTCAACGCGCTCGATGCCAAAACGGGTGAGCTGGTCTGGAGCCGGAATTTTGAAAGTCACGTGCTCCCCAAGAACGCGGGCATGTGGCTGTGCCCGAACAATCTGAACGCCACGCCCACCATCGATAA
>JBKQVI010000343.1:0-12517 GCA_052139985.1 Terriglobia bacterium | reverse complement strand
CCACGAGTAAGGGCCAACTGCGCCGCCCTCGCGCCCTCGACGGCCCCGGGCAAGTTCATGCTTATCGTGGCTAACGCAAAATTACCAAGTTCGAGTCGAACCCATCTACTTACGGACGGATTACGGCCGGACAGGCCATACGCAATGCTGGTCTTGAGTATGGTAGAATCTGACATTATGGAGACGACGCGTAAGATCACCGTGGAGGTGCCGATCGAGCTTCTCGAGAAGGCGCAGCGAGCGAGTGGTACCGGGATCACCCAGACGGTGCGTACCGGCCTTCGCCTGCTCGCGGCGTCGCGGACCTATGATCGCCTGCGCCAACTCCGGGGCGCCGTTCGCTTCACTCGCACGCTTGCGGAACTGAAGGCCGACCGATGATTGCGGCGGACACGAGCACCTGGGTTGCCTTTCTGGAAGGCGGCGAAGGGAAAGATGTCCGTCTGCTCGACCGGGCGCTGGAAGAGCGGCAGGTACTAATGGCGCCGGTTGTGCTTACGGAGCTGTTGAGCGATCCGAAGCTTCCTTCCGACGTGGCCAAAACTCTCTCCGAAGTGCCCCTGATCGAGGTCGGCGAGGGCTATTGGCAGCGGGCGGGACTATTGCGTGCGAAGGTGCTCTCCAAGCGCCGAAAGGCGCGCCTCGGCGACGCGCTGATTGCCCAGTGCTGTGTTGACCGAGGCGTTCCCCTTCTCACGCGCGACAGGGATTTCCATGCTTTTACCGAGGCTGCCGACCTTGATCTTGTATTGGGATTCGGAACTCACTGACCCGGCCGGCTGAAACTGCTTTACGGGGTGGTTCGAGATAGAAGCCCGATGACAACGAGAAAATCCAGAACATCTCGGTTTGTGACATTGACTTGCCTGGTCGGGGTTCTGGGGCTTGTATCGGTTGTGCCTCTCTGTGGCCAAACGAACGTCCCCAGCCTCAAGCTACTCATCACGATGGGTCAACAGTTTGTAGCCCAACCTGAAGCGGCACGTATCCAACTTCATCTTCACAATCCAACGCAGCAGACCGTGTGGCTCTATCGGCGCGCAAAGGGAGCGCAGCCGGCCGTGGATCGCCCTTATGAGGAAAACCGGCCGCACGAAACCACGGGAGGCTCGACCGTGGAGGTCAAGCTACAGCCCGCCGACGCCAAGGCAGCGACAACGGTGAGTTCGCCGGCGCAGGCAACGGTGCTCGAATACGTGGACATGCCGAAGCCCAGGCTGGTGAAGTTAGCGGCCGGCGGCGATTACGAAGAGACGTCCATCGTACACTTGCAGCCCGCGCTGGCGGAGGGGCAGAAACCGATCTGGGGGTCTTACCAGTTGACCGTGGTCTATGGCGCGAGTTTTTCCAACGGGGATGAATTCCAGCGCAATCTCGGCGCTACCCTCTGGCGAGGTGAAGTGACCGGCAATACCATTCCGATCGAACTGCGGCCGGCCCTTCCCGACTCCGTGGGGGTATTAAGTGGAACCGCGCTGGGTCCGGACCTCCAACCGCGCGGCGGCATCCGGGTATCGCTCAGTGACGAACAAGGACAGTTGATCGATCAGCAAGTCACTGGTGGCGACGGGCGATTTTCCTTTACCCATTTGCCCCCGGCCCTCTACTGGGTTACGGGGCGCCGCGATGCTGCCGCGGAAGACACGGTGACCTTTCGTCATGAGGAGTTGACCCGCGCTACCCCCTCTGTCAATACGCAACTCGTTCTTTATCCGCCCGAAATTTACGACGCGAAAAAAATGGTGCACAAACCGGCGCTGCTCAGGGTTTTTGACCCCGGCGGCCAAGCCCTTGGCGGGATTGCTCTCGACGCCGTTTTTTCCAATGGGGATGTGCTCGACGACGTCAAAGCCGTTACTGGCGACGACGGCATGGCGGTGATGGACTTGCTTCCCGGCCGTAGTTCCGTCTCGCTTAAACGCCACGGGTGCGCGGAGCAAGTGGACCGCGCCGACGTCGCCCCGGGCGAGGGCGCCGAGAATTTCAAGTTCGTGTTTGACTGCGTGAAGAAATGAGCGGGGAGCCGGCAGACCGAACGCGAATGAATCGAGGGCCGGGCCAAATGGTCGGGTCCGGCGATGTGTCTTTCCACAACGCGGATCAAGGCACGGAGACTCGTGCCGACATCGGAACGAAGGCCGGGATTCTCACCGCCGTCGCAGCGTCACGGCTAGCCCACCGCCCTGCATATAGAAGATGGTTTCCAACTCAGGATCGGTCGTCACCGCTTTGACATAGTCCGGTACCATCTCCACATTGTGGGCGAGGATCAAACCGCCGGGCCGCACTTTGGGGAGCAGCTTGTTGAGGTAATCCACATAGCCGGATTTATCGGCATCAATAAAGGCGACATCGATAGGGTTCTTGAGCTTCGACACCTGATCATGCGCGTCGCCTTCCACCACAGTGACCAAGTTTTCTACGCCCGCGTCGTGAAAGTGCCCGCGGGCCATCAACGCGCGTTCGTGATCCACCTCGAACGTTGTCAAGTGTCCGCCGTTCTTCTGGAGAGCTAGGCAAAACCACAGGCCCGAATACCCGGTCGAAGTGCCGATCTCGACAATGCTCTTGGCATCGGCGGCCTCAGCCAACAATCGCAAGGCTGCACCATCTTCTGGGGGAACACTGAGGTAAGTTTGATGAGCTTCCATCATGTGATTCAGGACCGCCAGGATCTTCTTCTCCGCTTCGGTCTGAGCAACGGGTGGGTTCAAGGGAAGGGAATCACGCATCGAGCGTTCTTGGGAGAAGAGGACACCTGGCACTGCCAATAAAACAGCAATCACAGAGATTGCATGCGTCATCATCTTCGGTAACACCTCTCGCAATATCGATACCTGGAACTCATCAAGGTACAGGCTTCGAGCGCCTCCTCGCTTCGCGGGATTATCTTACATCATTGTAAACACGTATAATGGCGACAATATGTCCGGCAATCACCGCGTATTCCTGCCCGAAATCGCCGAGATTGGAGCTAGTTTGGGCGAAAAACGACAGCGAAGACGGTTACGCCGCACCTCAGAAGCGCCACTCCGCGACACTTGCAATCATCTCGCATTGACGCATCGCTCACATCAGCGATTGCATCACTTGCTCCAGGACTTCCTTGGGGGGGCGCACCTTGGATTCGGGGAGCGTTGCCAGGGGCTCGTCCATCACGTTCAACAGGTCGATGAAGTTAGGCCGTTGGGGTTCCACATAGAAGAGTCCCGTCATGATCTCGCCCTTGTCGTGGGATTCCGTGAGCAACTGCAAAGCCCCGCCCTTGTTGGTGGGGTCGTAATCCGCGGTGATTTTGCGCAAGAGCACCTGAGAACCGTCGTGCAGGGTAATGCTGGTGGTTGTCCCCGGGTCATAGTCGACGGCGATATCTTCGAAGAACGGCACAAAGCTCATGTCCGCGACCGGCTCGTCGTGATCCTTGACGTAGCTATAGGACTTGGTGGAGCCTTCATGGTCATTGAAGGTGACGCACGGGGAAATGACGTCGAGCATGGAGGTGCCGTTGTGGGCGATCGCGCCCTTGATGAGCGCCAGCAATTGCCGCTTGTCGCCGGAGAAAGATCGGGCCACATAAGTAGCGCCGAGCTGGATGGCCAGCGCGCAGGTATCGATGGGCTGGAGATCGTTGACGACCCCGGTTTTGAGCTTCGAGCCTACGTCGGCGGTGGCGGAGAATTGGCCCTTGGTCAGACCGTAGCAGCCGTTGTCTTCAATGATGTAGATCAGGGGGAGGTTGCGCCGCATCAAGTGCACGAACTGGCCGACGCCAATGGAGGCGGTGTCGCCGTCCCCGCTGACTCCCAGGGCGATGAGGTGGCGGTTGGCCAGCAAGGCGCCCGTGGCCACGGAAGGCATGCGTCCGTGGACCGCGTTCACGCCGTAGGCGCTGTTCAGGAAGTATGCGGGACTCTTGGACGAGCAGCCAATGCCGGAAAGCTTGGCGACGCGGTGGGGTTCAACGCCCATTTCGTAGCAGGCTTCAATGATGCGCTCGGAAATCGCGTTGTGGCCGCAGCCCGCGCAGAGCGTGCTTTTGTTGCCCTTGTATTGCGCCATCTCCAGGCCGATGCGGTTGGTCTTTGCGGATGGGGAAGAAGGAACGGTAGTGGTTGCCATGTTAGTTTGCAGCCTCCTGGGAAAGAATTTCGTCGGTTACAGTACGCGCGTCAAGGGGCAAGCCGTCATAGTGGCGGACGCTACGGAGCTTGGCGATCTCCTCCGCGCTCGACTCCAAGCGGAGCAAGCCGAGCATCTGGCCGTCGCGGTTTTGGTCCACCACGTACACGCGCTCGTACCGGTTGATAAAGTCATGAACTTCCGGGGAAAAGGGGAAAGCCCGCAGGCGGCAGTAGCCGGCGTCGATCTCCTGCTCACGCCGCAACTGGTCAAGGCTTTCCTCAATGGCCCAGTGGCTGGTGCCGTAAGCGATGATGCCCACTTCGGGTTTCCCAGCATCCACAATGACGGGGCCGGGAACCTTCAGGCGAGCGGTTTCAAATTTGTGGGCCAGGCGGTTCACGTTGTTCACGTAAACGTCGGGCCGCTCGCTGTAAATGGCCTTTTCGTTGTGCCCGCTTCCGCGCGCAAACCAGCCGGACAGGCGTTCCGGCGTTCCGGGCAGCGTTCGGTAGCCGACGCCGTCGCCATCCACATCTTTGTAACGCTCAAAGCCACCCATGCGGCGCACGTCTTCGGCGGTCAGGACCTTGCCGCGCGAGATGGGCTTGGTGGGATAGGCGAAGGGGTCGGACATCCAGGTGTTCATACCCAGGTCGAGGTCGCTCATGACGAAGACGGGCGTCTGCAGATCCTCGGCAAGATCAAATGCCTCGATGGCCATAGAGAAACATTCGCTCACTGAGCAAGGCAGGAACATGGGGTGCGCGGTGTCACCATGGGAAAGGAGAGCAGTGGAGATGATGTCGCCCTGGGCGGTACGCGTCGGAAGGCCCGTGGAAGGTCCCACGCGTTGGATATCGAAGATCACCGCAGGGATTTCCACGTAATATCCGAACCCGGTAAATTCTGCCATGAGGGAGATGCCCGGTCCGGCCGTGGCGGTCATCGAGCGTGCCCCGGCCCAGCCGGCGCCCAACGCCATGCCCAGCGCCGCGAGTTCATCCTCCGCCTGCACGATGGCAAACGTCGCCTTCCCGGTTTCCTTGTCGATGCGATAGCGCTTCATGTAATCAGTGAGCGTTTCGCAGACCGAGGAAGAAGGCGTGATCGGGTACCACGTCACTACCGTAACGCCCGCAAACATCGAGCCCAGAGCAGTGGCGGCATTGCCTTCGATCAGGATCTTACCCGCAGTGGCGTTCATGCGCTGCAGCGTGTGGGGGTCGGCTTTCACTAGGTTCTTTTCGGCGAATTCGTAACCCGCACGGGCGGCGTTCCAGTTCAATTCCGCCGCCTTGACCTTCTTGCGAAATTGCTTTTGGAGCGCCCTGTGGATTTCCTCCATCTCGATGCCCAGGAGCTTGGCCAAGACGCCGTCGTAGATCATGTTGCGAACGAGTTTGCGCAAACGCGAGTCCGGGCAGACCGGCGCCACCAATTGATCGAACGGCACAGGGTAGAAAATTACGTCATCGCGCAGACGCTTCAAATTCAAGCGCTCGTCGTAAACGCAGGCCGCGTCCGGCTTGAGGCTCAACACATCTTCTTCGGCGGTCTCCGGGTTCATCGCCACCATATATTCGCTATCCCGGCGGCGCGCAACATAGCCGTTCTTGGAAGCACGGATCGTAAACCAGGTTGGGAGACCGGCGATGTTGGAGGGAAATAGGTTCTTGCCTGAAACCGGAATGCCCATCTGAAAAATCGCCCGGAGCAAGACGAGATTGGCAGTCTGACTGCCTGAACCGTTTACCGTGGCCACCTGAATGCTGAGGTCGTTGATGACCTGCGCTTCTCGTGCTGGTGACGCACCTTCTTTCGGCTCAACGTGAGTGGTTGCCATTGGATTCCCCTTGAATACCCTTTGGATGGATGGGAAGTAATGTCGGGTTTGCCCCCGGTCGCGCGCTCGGAGCACGCCACGGGTTCTGAACCGCAAGACGCCCCTATGCGGCGGTTCTGCCGAGGAGAGAAATAGAATTGCGATTGACCCTTGATCGTGTCCAGAGCCCAACCCCAGACCAACTCGAACCCTGCGATCTAACTAACGACGATACTCCCCGAAACCATTTTATTATATCAAACTTGACGCGCGCCTTGGCCAACAAGATGCAAATCCCCTTCCTCGCGCAGGTTTGTTCTAGGGATTGTCGTCACGCAACTGGCAGGTGCAACTCGGATTGCAAGGGTGGCGTCGCTTCCTCGAACCTCTGATCGAGGTCCCGCAACATGCCAAACAAACGGCAAGCTCTACCCTCTTGTTTGTCGGAGGGGAGCGAGCGACGGAAAGGTCCAATGCCTAATAGGGTGGTGCATACGAAATGTGACACGTTTGGTTGTGGAAAAAATCCCTTCGTGCGTAGATGACGGCCTTACAAAACCCCTGAACGGAAGCTAATATATTTATTTTCATTGACTTCAAGGCGAGGTCAGTGGCTTCAGAGAAATCTTAGATTGTGGCCATTCATATGCACAAACTTATGCGTCGAGAGATTTATGGAGCAACACTCGAGACGCGGCGAAGCTCTAACTCATTAGGAAGGCAGTGGCCTGAGGAGGAATCTGATGAAGGTCAAAACATTGATCTGCAACTGCAAAGGCCTTGATCCCTTCCGTTACGCCGATATGAACTCACTGGCGTTTGAAATCGAATCCGAATTTGACGTTTCCTACGCGGTCGTACACCCTCAGCTCTGCGCCGAGGGTGGCAACCAGATTCTCGAAGATGTCCTGCGCTCCGCCGAAGACGATCCTGATACTTACGTGATGGTCTGTGCCTGCCAAGAAGAAACGCAGGAAAAGCTCTTCAAAAAGGCGTTGCGAAATACGGAGTTCGACGCCCAACACTTCGTACCCTTGGATGTACGTAATACAACCAATGACGGCATCCTGGACCGAATTCGCGAACGGCTGAAGGAGTTGGCAGATCCCAACAAACCGCGGCATTGAGGGCCTGTCGGGAATAACCGGTCCGGTTATTCATGTGATTCATGAGGACAAATGCATGCCCCTAATGAGCCATCTGCGAGAGAAATTCCCGTGGTTTCCTACCATTGATCCTGACCTCTGCCGCGCGGACCTCCAATGCCTCAACTTCTGCCCATACGACGTCTTTGAATGGAACCCCAGGACCGGCCAGCCTGTCGTGGCGCATCCCTTTCGCTGCCTCCCGGGCTGCGAAATCTGTTTGGATGGTTGCGACACCGCCGCCCTGTCCTTGCCTACTAAAGATGAGTTCCAGATTACGTTCAAGAAGCTGCGCGGGCCTGGAAACAAGCCTCGCTTCTCAGCCTGTTTGTAGGCATTCAGACCGTTTTTCACGCCACGGGTACCAGTCCGTCGGCTGCTGGCGCTCACCATCAGGGCGCGGGAGCATTCCGTCGCGAGGGGCGAAGTCCGTCACTTACTAGGCCTTTACCTTCGGAAGCTTATGCAGCTTCCAGCGCAAATACTGGCTTCTTGGTCTTCCATTTGCCGCGCGTGAAATCCGGGCAATCGACGATTGCGCCTTCGGTAATGGATTTTTCGGAGAGCGGATTAATGACACTCAACACGACCGAGTCGTATACGTCCACTGGTGTTGGCGTCTTGCTTCGCACCGCTTTAAGGAACTGGCTCAACTCCAGGTAGTCTGTGCCTCCGTGCCCGAGCAAGAGTTGGTCGCCGATGTCATTCTGGGCGGAGCGGTGGGTATGCGACTGAGGCTGGGCGGCCTTCCACCAAGTGTGGTCGTATTTCTCCTGATAAAGATCGAACGTTTCCCACTCCTCATACTTGGGACTATGGCCACTCAGGTAAACGGCCTTGCGCTGCTCGTTGTACAGGCCCTCGGTGCCCTGAATCTCCCATCGATTGTCGTAGGGGCGGGGCAACTGCATGTCATAGTTAACGACAATGGTATTGCCCATTTTCGTTTTCACCATAGTGGAAACGATATCCCCTTGCGCGTATTTCCGCTTGGCGTTGGGGTGATTGGGGCCGAACTTGGTGGCGAAGTAGTGGTTAATCCCGAGCGAACGATTGGCCATGGAAACAACGTTGTCGTAATAGTCGCCGCACCCGATATTCATCCAGCCAAACACCGGCCCTAGCGCGTGCGTGGTGTACTGGCTGGCATTGTGCTTCACCAAGAACTCTCCGCCCCAGCGCATGTTTCCCTCGGGGTCGAAAAACCAGTGGTCAATGCAGTTGTGCGAGTGGGCGCAATGGCAGTGGACGATGTCCCCCAGAAGCCCCGCACGGATCATGTTCAACACCGCCAGGTTATCGCGACGGAAGCTCCAGTTCTCCAGCATCATGCAGGGCACGCCGGTTTCCTCATACGTGTTCACGAGGTCCCAGCATTCCTCGACAGTCAACGCTACGGGAACTTCCACTGCCGCGTATTTCCCGGACCTCATCGCACACAAGGCCATGGGGGCGTGATATTCCCAGTAGGTTGCGATCAGTACCGCGTCGAGGTCGTCGCGGACCATCAGGCGCTGGTAATCCTCAGTGTCGCGGTCATAGCCTTCAGGCCTCTTTTGGCCGGCTTTCTCCACCAACGACTGCGCGCGTTCCAGATGCTGGCGGTTAATGTCGCAGACCGCCGGGATTTGCACGCCCATCGCCAGCAGCGTCTGCACGTGGCTTGTGCCGCGGTCGCCCACCCCGATCATCCCCAGGCGTAGCTTCCTTACGTTATCCTCCGCCGCACCAAAGGTGAAAGCGCTCGTCATCGCGCCCGCCCCCAGCGAGGTTGCCGAACTGATTTTGAGGAATTCCCTTCTATTAACTCTGCTATCCATGGTGCCGTCCTTGCTGGTTACGGTTCTTCAACGACCAGCTTCCCCTTCATTTTCCGGTGGCCCATGCCGCAATGGACCGAACACTTGAATTCAAACGTGCCGGCCTTATCGGCGGTAAATTCGATGGTTGTGGGGTCACCCTTCTTGAGCACTTGATTGATGTCGTACCCATCGATTTTGATCCCGTGGTCGCGGTCAGTGGCGGTGATGATCAGCCGCAGCTTATCACCCTTTTTCGCCGTTATCACGCTGGGGTCAAACTCGTAGTTCTTTGCGGTCATGGTGATTTCGCGAACGCCTGGGGATGCCGCCTGTGCCGCGGCCAGAGCTGTCGCCGTCAAGCATGTTACCGCTATTCCCAGCGTCAGAATCGAACCGCATCGCCGCTTCATGACATTCCTTCTTGGGTCACGGGTCGGCTTCAGTGTGCGCGGAAATGCCCTGCAACGCAAGGGCCCTCGCAGGGGCGCCGTTCGCGGAGGGTTCATTCTTCTCCACGCTTTTCGGTCCAAGCCGACTTCCCCAAAAGGCTGTCCGGCTGAAGCCCGCTTTTACTGCTCGGGTAATAAGAATCGCCGGACGGCGTTCTCTAGAAACGGGACGGTCAGCACGCAACTGCCGCCATAGATGCTCGAGTTCCCATCGAGGTTAAAGAAGCTCGCGCCAGCTTCCTCGCCAATGATCTTAAGCGGCGCCAGGTCCCACGCTTTCGCTTGCATCGAGATCCACACCTCGGCGCGCCCGGAGGCGACACACATCGCGTCCATGCAGCCGCCCATGCTGCGCACGGACCAGAATTGGGCAAGCCACGGAAGAAGGCGCTCACCCCAAGGGGCTCTCACGACGTGGTCGAGGCCGGTCAGGCAAAGCATCGCTTGGCCGGGCGTTCCCACCGGCGAGCAGTGGATGCGCGTGCCGTTGCAGAAAGCGCCCAGTCCCGTCGCGGCCGAATAGAGTTCACCCAAGGCCGGCAGATTACATGCGCCCGCCACAACATTGCCGTCTGCTTCGAGGGCTAGCATTACACCCCAAGTAGGAATACCGCGAATAAAGCTGCGTGTGCCATCGATGGGGTCGATGATCCATCGGCGGCCGCTACGCCCTTCGCGCGACGCGCCCTCTTCGCCCAGAAGGCCGTCGTCAGGAAAAGCCTTCTCCAGCAGTTCCGCGATCAGCCGCTCGTTGGCGCGATCTGCAGTTGTCACGGGGGAATCGTCGGGCTTGGTTTCCGACTCGAACCCCCGAGCATGGTTTTCCAGCGCCAGCCGCCCGGCCTGCTCGGCGATGCGCTGTGCAACTTCGAGTTCTTTTTCAAAGGGCATAGAAAGTCAGTGGCTAGTGATTAGTGGCGAGTGGCTAGGGGTCGGTGCTCAGCGGTTGGTGACTAGCCACTAACCACTAACCACTGTTCTTAAAACGCCAGGTAGACGGGATTTTCGATGATCTGCTTGAGGCTTTGCAGGAATTTCGCTCCAGTGGCGCCATCCACGACCCGATGATCGCAGGAGAGCGTTAGCCGGCAGCGCAAACCCACTTCCACGCGTCCGTCCACCGCCACGGGTTTCTCCGCCACTGCGCCTACAGCAAGGATGGCGCCTTCCGGCGGGTTGATGACCGCGGAGAACTCATCGATTCCCATCATTCCGAGATTGGAAATAGAGAAAGTGGAGCCCGCGTATTCCTCGGGAAGAAGCTTGCGGGTGCGCGCCCGTGCGGCCAGTTCCTTGGATTCGCTCGAAATCCCCGCCAGGCTCTTGGCGTCGGCATTACGGAGGACAGGAGTGATAAGCCCGCCTCCATCCGTGGCCACCGCCATCCCTAAGTGGACGCGATGGTGATAACGTATCGATTCGCCTTGGAAGGAAGCATTCACATCAGGATTCTGGCGCAGAGCTGCCGCGCAGGCTTTCAAAATGATGTCGTTGTAACTGAGCTTCAACTCGGCGTCGAGCAGGTTGGCAGATTCGCGTAGTTCCTTGGCGCGCTGCATATTCACTTCAATCGCAAGATAGAAGTGCGGTACCGGGCCTTTGCTCTGCACAAGGCGAGTGGCGATGACCTTGCGCATGGAACTGAGCGGTTCGTCGGAATAGTCCGGACCCGTCGGCGATGGCGCTGGCCACCGCGGCAGAATGGCGGCAGGAGTGCGCGAAGGCACGGGGACGCCGGTCGGAGCCGACGCCGCACGGGGCGCGGCAGTGTGGGCCGCACGCCGCTCGACATCTTGGCGAATAATCCTTCCGTTGGGACCGGTTCCGGTTATGTCCGCAATCTCCAGGCCCATCTCCTTCGCCATGCGTTTGGCGAGCGGTGAAGCTAAGATGCGGCCTCCGGTTTCGGGCGCTGGCGCCGCGGGAAGATTACGGCCAACTGCCGCCGTGGCACTTGCGGCAGCAGGCACAGGCGCTGCCTTGGCGGGCGCCGCCGCGGCCTGGGTATGAGGAGCTGCCGAGGCAGCTCCGTCGGCCTTCACGAGCGCAGAGATATCCTCGTCGGCCTTTGCAATCACTGCCAGCAATTCGCCGACAGGCACCACTTTGTCAATTCCCACCAGTATTTTGCGGAGCACGCCGCTGCCCATGGCTTCCACTTCCATATTCACTTTATCGGTTTCGATTTCGACCACGGTGTCGCCGGTGGAAATGGCGTCGCCTTCCTTCTTGAGCCATTTCAGGACCTTGCCCTCCGTCATCGTATCACTGCCCTTGGGCATCATTACCTTAACGGCCATTGGGAACCCTCATTTCATCGGGTGATCGGAAGATCTGGTGAATACAAGAATCTGAGCGTCAGATCACCGGCTCAATAGAAAACGGTTTAATAACCTGGCGGCGGGCTCTGACATTCGAGAAAATGAACGGTCTCGCGATAGACGCTTTCCTGTTCACCCGATCAGTTACCTGCTCTTTGCCGGTACAGCACCCGGTAGACGGCGTCCTTCACTCGCGCTTTGTCGGGCAACACCAGATGTTCCAGATTCTTCGCGTAAGGCATAGGAACATCCACGCCCGTAACGCGCAGAATGGGGGCATCAAGATAGTCAAACGCCGCGCGCTGGATGACATCCACGAACTCCGCTCCCACGCCGCAGTACTCCCAACCTTCTTCGACAATCACCACGCGATTGGTTTTTTTCACCGAGTTCACGATGGCTTCTGTGTCGAGCGGCCGCAGGGTGCGCGGGTCTACGACTTCCGCCTCGATTCCTTCGTTTGCCAGGTCGGCTGCTGCGTCCAGCGCCACGAGCACCATCTTAGAGTGGGCGACGATGGTCACATCGCGGCCCGGCCTTTTGACGTCCGCCACGCCCAGGGGGATCAAGTGCTCGCCGTCCGGAACCTCGCCGCGCGTGCCGTAGAGTACTTCCGACTCGATGAAAACTACCGGGTTGTTGTCGCGGATGGACGTTTTCAGCAACCCTTTAGCATCCGCCGGCGTCGCGGGGGCCACCACCTTCAGCCCTGGCACGTGGCAGAACCAGGCTTCCAGCGCTTGTGAGTGCTGCGCGCCCAGTTGGTGGCCGGCGCCCCCCGGGCCGCGAACCACTAAGGGGATATTTAACTGCCCGCCCGACAAGTAGAGCATCTTGGCGGCGCGGTTCACAATTT
>JBKQVI010000342.1:0-4286 GCA_052139985.1 Terriglobia bacterium | reverse complement strand
AGCAATGAGCCCGGCGCCGGTAAACAACACCAAGCCCAACACCACAATCGGGCGGCGGCTCAGGCAAAATGCGATGAGAGATTTGAACATCGTAGTTTTCAGTTCTCAGTTTTCAGTGGTCAGTTTTCGGGCTTCAGTCCTTTGGTTGTCGATTCGAGGGACCTCAGCACAGGGGTGGCGCATAAATTGCTCTTTATGTATGCGCCACTAATGTCAGGACAGCGGCCAGGTTGGGGCGCACACATAAAGGGCGATGTATGCGCCACCCGTGGCATCGAATGTGGTGTCATGATCATCGCGTGGCCAAAGATGACTGGAATTGCCGATGGTCGATTGCCGATGGACAGCGGGGCAATTCGCCACAGCGTGTTTTCAATCGACAATCGGCAATCGACAATCATCAATCGTCGCTAGTCACTTGGTGGCGCCTCCAGCATGTTGCTAAGAAACACGGCGCCGTCTGCCACGGCCAGTTCTCCGCGCTGCAAACCATCGAGAATCTGAACCCGGTCGTCCTTGCGCAGGCCGATCTTGATGATCCTTTGCACAAAACGGTGGCGATCGGTTGTCACCCAAGCCGTCATCGTGCCGTCGGCTTCGCGGACCACGCCATTAGCGGGTATGGCGGTGGCTTCCACCAGGTCGTGGACGCGGATGACGAAGTTGGCGAGCATTCCGGAATGCAGCTCATCGTTGGGGTCGGCGATCTCGGAACGGATCGTTACTCGATGAGTATTCGGATCAACCGTCTCGTAGATCTTCGAAACCCTCCCCTTAAACACGCGGTCGGGATAGGACATCACCCGGACTTGGACCGGTTGGCCAAAATGAAAAAGCGGGATCTCACTTTCCACGGCATTCGCCAGCATCCATTTGATCGAGACGTCAGCCACCGAGTAAGGCGCGGGCAGGTTTCCCGGCTGCACCAGCCATCCCGGCTGCGCGTTCTTGGAGGTGATTTTGCCGGCAATGGGACTGCGCACCACCAGGGCGGGATCGATCTTGCGCGAGGAGATCATTTGATCGATTTCGGCGTCCGTCTTGCCGAAGACGCGGACGGCATCGCGCGCCGCTTTGAGAGCGCCCTCAGCGGTTTGTTGATCGGAGGTTGCCTGTTCCTTCTCGCGCTGGGCAATTCCGCTCAGACCCTGGACGCGCGCCAGTTCCTTATTGGTCAGGACGAAAGTCGCCGCCGCGCCGATCAGCGTTGACTCAGCCTGGATGAGGTCAGGACTTTTGATTGTGTACAGGGGCTGGTCCCTCTGAACTTTGGCGCCAAGTTCCCCTAAAGCCTGGATGATGGTTCCCTGGTAAGCCGGGAAAACTTGCACGGACAGGTCTTCGTCATAATCAATGTTGCCCACCGCCTCCTTCTCAACGGGAAACAGGTAGCTCCCCACCGGTTCGATCTTGATCGAGTTCAGTTGGCTGGGTGACAGGTCCAAGGTCGCTTCGGATGGGGACGTGTTGGATTTTGCGCCTGATTGCTGCGGCGTATTCGCGTTTGTAGCCTGACCACGACTGCGGCCGGATTCCAAAATTCCCGTGGCGACAACAATCGCCGCCGCCGCCACCAACACCACGGCGAATCTCTTGCTGATGTGAACCGGATATTTCATCGTTTTCCTCTGACCGTCAGGCCTCCCAACGTGCTAACCCATCGCTTGTCATTCTGAGCACGCATAGCCGAAGACTGCTAGCCGTGATGTCAGAAACCGGCGCCGCAGGGCAAGACCGAAAGGTACTTCTTCGTGCCCTGCAAGGGCACAAGATAGTAGCCGGGGGCAACGCCCCCGGAGTGCGCGACGTTCGTTCCCCGACCCTGAAGGGGTCGTATTACCCTGAACTGCGGGGCACAAGGCCGGCGTGACCACACCCGGATTCGACCCCTTCAGGGTCGGACCTTGTGGAGGGCGCGCTCTCCGGGGGCGTTGCCCCCGGCTACTGCATTGATCCCCTGCGGGGATCAAGCTACAAGATTAAGGCTCCGGCTCGGCGGTCCTCAAGTTATCCTCTGGGCAGCCAAGCCTATCTCTTGGGCACTATCTTTCGGCCAGATTGAGCCTATCTTTTGGCTATGGATGCCGCGGTCGGGTGGTGCTTTGGTACAATTGGGGGCGGTGGTCGGTGCGTTTCGCACCATAGCGTCGTGGGGCATTATGCGGGCGGGAGCGAAATGTTTGCCTTCTTCCTACGGTTAAGTCGCGCCAAGCTTCTCTTCGTCGCCGCGACGATGATCTTGATCGTGGCCCTGATCGATTGGCGTGTCGAACGAAACGTCTCTTTCGGGTTTCTATATCTTTTCCCCATGGCGATCGTCGGCAGTTGCCTGTCGGGCTGGCAACTCTCAATCCTGGGAGGATTGTGTACCTTTCTGGCCGAATTCTTTTCCCCCTTTACGTGGGATCTGGCAGCAGGGGTTCCCCGCGACATCTTCATGTTCGCAGCCTACTTTGGCACCGCGCTCTTCGCCCATGAATCCGCCAAAAACCAGCGACTTACGGCGCAGCACGTCCGAGAGGTTGAGCAAGAGGCACTGTTGCGGCGCGACGCTGAACAGCAATTGAAAGCACTCATCGAAAGCAGCCCCGCGGCTATCCTGACTGTGGATTCTGCGGGTAGAATCCTGATGGCCAATCAGGCCGCCCATGGCTTGCTGGGCTTTGCGCCCGAGACCTTGCCGGGCGAGTCGATCAAGGATTTCCTGCCGCCCTTGGCCAGAGTGCGACCGGCCGACGAATCCACGCCCAGCTTCCGTACCGCGATGCAGTGCAATGGCCGGCGTCGAGACGGGGATGTGTTTCTCGCGGACGTTTGGTTTTCCACTTACAAGACCAGCGCCGGCCCAAGGTTGGCGGCCATGCTCGTGGATAGCTCGGAAGATCTTCGCGACAAGGAGGAATCCGGCCTTCATCACCTCATGGTCGCGTCGCGCTTGGCCGTCGGAGCCGTATCGCACGAAATCCGCAACGTATGCGGCGCCATCTCCGTGGTTTACGAAAACCTTTCACGCGATCCCGAGCTGGCACGAAGCGAGGACTTCCGCGCCCTGGGGAACCTAGTGGAAGGTCTGGGAAAAATCGCCACCCTCGAGCTTCGGCAAAGCGCGGGAAGCGAGGAGCCGGCTGCTGTGGACCTTGGCTCGGTACTTGACGAATTGCGCATTGTGACCGAGCCTTCGTTGCGAGAGTCGAGTGTGCTGGTTTGCTGGAACGTCCCCAAAGTCTTGCCCCGGGTGTGGGCGGAGCGCCATAATCTTTTGCAGGTGCTCCTGAACCTCGCCAAGAACAGCCAGCGTGCCATGGAGGACCAGGAGCGGAAGGAGTTCAGAATCAGCGCGTGCGTAGAAGGTGAGCGGGTCGTGGTGCGAGTCCGCGATACCGGTCACGGCGTTGCCAACCCTGAACGTCTGTTTCAACCGTTTCAGGAAGGGGCGGAAGCCACCGGATTGGGGCTGTACCTCTCGCGGGCTTTTGTGAGGACATTTAACGGTGACCTCCGGTACGAACCAGGCCCTCCCGGGTGCTGCTTCGCTTTGGACCTCGTGCCATTCAAAGACTGGCGGGACGAGGACAGTGCGCAAGAAATGAATGGATAAAATCAGGATTCTCTTACTGGACGATCACTCTCTCTTTCGAGAGGGCCTCAGCCGCCTATTTGCGGGCGAGCCTGATTTGGTGATGGCAGCTCTTTGCGCATCGGTCGGTGAAGCCACCGATGTGTTGCGCCGGAAGCCGATTGATCTTGTCTTGCTGGACTATGACCTCGGGAAAGAGCGCGGCTTTGAGTTCATTACCCAAGCCCGGCAGTGGGGCTTCGAGGGACGATTCCTCATGGTCACCGCGGGAATGAGTGATGCTGAATCCGTAGAAGCGCTCAGCCTGGGCGTGGGAGGAATCTTTCCCAAGCACAGTTCGCCGGCGCTCTTAAAGCAGGCCATTCGCAAGGTCATGGCAGGAGAAACCTGGCTGGATGAAAATGCGATTCAGTCCTTGGTCAGGGTGTCAAAACGCCCCGAAGGGGCGGACCAGACCAAGCCGTTTACGGAGCGGGAGACCCAGGTGTTGCACGGGGTGTTTGAAGGACTCAGCAATAAGGAAATTGGTGCGCGTCTCAACATCTCGGAGAGTTCGGTGAAAGCTGCGCTTCAACAACTGTTCCAGAAAACAGGTGTGAGAACGCGCAGCCAGCTCGTGCGGATTGCGCTGGAGGAACACGGCGCCCGCTGGAAGTAGGTCCCCAAGCGCAAACGCAGGCTGAAGACTGGGGCAGCCTCACCGGCTGCT
>JBKQVI010000341.1:0-42365 GCA_052139985.1 Terriglobia bacterium | reverse complement strand
GGTACCAGAGAACGGAAGCGGCGCTCAATGTCACGATGGTTCATCACCACCAGTATAAAACAAAACTACTTCAACTTGTTCTGGTTATTTCCTGACAGCTCCTTAGTTTGGGATTGCGCCTGACGTTTCCGTGCAAATCAAGGTGGTAGACCTTTGTGAAATCGCCGAGCAGGTGTTTCCGCATTCCGTCAAACGCGCGCTGGTCGACGAAGCTGTTGTTCGACACGAAAGCCACAATGCCGTCCCGGCCTTGCAACCGATCCGTGGCCCAGCGGAAGAATTTCACATATGGGTCACAGAGTGCGGTCTTGCTGCTAGCCTTAGAATCCTTGGCGTACGTTGCAGCCACGCGCTTGTCAATGACCTCGTACTTCCGGTTCTTGTTGTTGTCGTTCTCATTCTGCTGGTTCATGTTGTACGGCGGGTTGCCGATGACAACCGTAATGGGGGTGCGGCGCTGGCGCTCAACGCGCTCCGCGTTCTTTTGCGTCATGAAGCCGAGAGAATGCTGGCTACCCTCGGCAAGATCGAGCGTATCCACGAAGCACAGCCCCTCGAAGGGCTCATAGTTTCCGGTCAGTTCGTAGTAGGCGTGCTCGATGTTGAGCGAGGCAATGTAATACGGCAGCAGCATCACTTCGTTGGCGAAAAGCTGCTCGCGGTAGACGCGCGGCAAGTCGCGGCCCGGCATGCGGCGCAATAGGTTCACGACAAAGTTTCCCGTGCCGGTGCAGGGATCGATGATGTAAACGCCGGGGCTGGAAAGGCTCTTGCCAAATTCCTTCTCCAAGACCTCGGCCACGCTCGCGCACATGAAGTTGACGATTTCCTGCGGCGTATAAACGATGCCATGCGTGTCGGCCAGCTTTACCGAATAGCCCTGGAAGAAGCGCTCGTAAACGGTGTTCAGGAAGTGCTGCTTTTCGCTGAAGTCGGGCAACAAGCGTGCGGCGCCTTCGATGGCCCGGTAGAATCGGTCCAGGCTCTTCAAATACTCGGTGCGGTCAAAGCTATGGCTCACCAGCGCGTCGATGACGCGCTCCACCTCCGCCGCGATGGCGTTGCGCTTGACGAATTCCGGGTTGTTGAAGATGGTGCGGAACAGGCGCTCGGTCAGCAGGTGCTGCACCAGCATCTCATCCACGGCCTCAACGCGGATATTGGGATTCAGCGCGGTGCGGCAAAGGTCAAAGAACTTTTCAAAGGCGGACTGGAACCCCTTGTTGTCCTTGTGCGCCTGCTGGATTTTCTCCACCAGCCCGCGCGCGAGGTCGGGCACTCGCTCCTTGAATTCGTCCACCGCCTCTTCGAATCCCTCAATATCCGGCTCGGTGTAGGAAAGGAACTGGTTCAGAAGGGCGGCGAGTTCTTTGGGGTTGCCGAGACCGTACGGCCCGTTGATCTTCTGCTTGCCCTGAAACAGAACGCCAGTCCGGGTGTCCTCAAAGATGATGTTGGAAAGGGGGTAGCCGCGCGCGATCTTCCGCTTGATCTCCGTGTCAAGATCGTCCTGGGTGTCTTTGGCTTCCCAGTAGCCGCGCGGCAGGCTGTTGCGGTCGCGCAGAGTGCCGTCAGGCCGAATCAGCGAGCCGCCGGACTTTCCGGAAAGCTCGGCGATGAAGGTCCAGTCCTTCAGCCGGGCAGTTTCCTGGAGCAAGGACTCGAAAGGGGAGCGCACGCTCATCTCGTTCAGCACACCCTGGTCCCGCAGGGCGGCGACGTTCTCGTAATACTTGCGAATGGAGCGATGCGTCGGAGCGATAGGATTGTAGCCACTCATAACGGCGGCGCAATACTAGCACTTTCGCCGGGGGTGGGCCAAGGAGCTTTGTGCCGGACGGTGGACATTGGCGTCGGCGAGTGTGAAAAGGCTGTGGCTTCTTTCACCCCTTCCGGGGCGCGGGCGGGCGGTCCGCGAGCCGGCCCTGTTTCCCTTACCACCACCCTCGATGCCCCCATTTTTTCTGGCGCGCGGGAGCGACTTCGGACAATTAGACATCCCCTTTTTACGATTTTTTCCTACCGGTAGGAAACTGCATAATAATTCTATTGACAATCCCTCGGCGTCAGGCGCTAGTCTACGAGTGTAAGGATGGGGGCCGACTGGCGTTCGGCCCTTCTCACCACTGCCCCTTGGAGGTTTTCCATGTCGCTCGTCAAAAAACCCGCAATGACCGAGAAGAAACTCGCCGCGAATCGAGAGAACCAGAAGCTTTGCAATGCTCCGGTGACGGACGAGCGCCGCGGGCGCATCCGCGCCGCCCTCCGGCGTTTTGGATACAACGTGCCGGCGGAGGAGATTGCCATGCGCGCCCTCGGCGAAGATCCGGCCGACTTCCAGGAGCTGCTGGAAGCGCTCTGGGAGGAATGGAATCCCGTCGGCAGCTTGCAGGAGGGCGTGGTCATCCGCCTGGCGCGGGTGATGTGGCTGATGAACCGCGCCGATCGCTCGCAGGAGGGCGCCGCGCTGCGCCGCGCCCAGAGCGCCGGCCAGGGACGCGACAACCGGCTGCATGCCCGCATGATGCGGCTCAAGATGACGGCGGAAACCTTGCGCTCGCTCGCCCGCTCGGTGAATTGCTGGCACTACGTCACCACCCGCGAGGATCTGGACGTCATGAAGAAACTGCACGAGGAAGGGGTAGCCACCGAAATGGGTGAAATCGCCATGGACCTCTTCTATCAACTGCAAGAGCCGGGCACGGATGGGGACGGCGTTTCCGAGGATGAGAAGCGTCGCGGCGTGGTTAACAGCATGCGGTCGATATTCGGCCTGGGACCCATCGAGGCGCCGGTCGCCTTGCTCACCCCCGCGGGAGAGCGGCTGGTGGTCAAGCCCGAGGGCTACGTAGAGCCCGGCTCCCCTGACGATGCGGAGGGTGAAGAGTCGGAAAAGGATGATCGGTACCCCAAGATTACCGAGGAGGACTGGATTGCACGGGAGCGGGCGCGCAAGCTTCTGAGGAACATCCTCACCCGGCAAGCGGAGGCTTGTGAGGCGCAGCGCAAGTCCCTGCTGAAGGAGTCGCTGGCGGGTCCTTCGCCTTACGAGTTCGCCGCGGAAATCGCGCCTAGCCACGCCGATGCCTTGCTGATGCGCCGAGCGCAAGATGCCAACATGCGGGAAATCCGCCGACTCATCAACCTATTGCTGAGGATTAAACGCTATGAGGGTCAGATGGAAGGGTCAGAAAAAACCGCGGCTCTCCATGATGTATCAGAAACAAAGGGGGTTAGCAGCTTAGCGCCAGAATGTCCAAAACCCTTATCTCATTCAAATGACAATAGTTAGTTTGAAATACAGGAGCCCGTGCGAAAAAACGGGCGCGGCTCTCCATGATGTACTAGAAACAAAAGGAATTAGCCACGATGAGCGAAAATTGCGCAAAAATCTATATTATTGAAATTAAAATGGTTAGCTTGTCTTCGCTGGCCGGGGTCAGGGAAAAAAAGGGAATTAAAAAATGAGGCTGACATTCTGTAAGTCATTGAAAACAAATGTAGAAAAAATGTCTGCTTTCTGCCTCTCCATGATATTCATGAAAACAAACGAGTTAAACCCTGCTCTCCAAGATGTTGATGAAAAGAAAGGAAGTTAAGAAAGGTCCCAGGTGTCGGGTGTCAGCGAGCGAGTAAGTTATGATTTCTGTCGGCGGCGGACGAGAAAATCGGGTCATCGAGACGTCGGTTCATCGGGCCATCTAAAACCAACCGCGTGATTAGTCGATGGCTCGATGAGCCGATGAACCGATGGCACGATCTATCGTGGACTAAGGGAATAGGCGAGCGCGCAACCGTGACCAATTCAGAACAGACGTGCCAGACGTTATTTGCCACCATCTAGGGTGCGATTCCTAGAGAGGCGGCCTGCCGCCGGCCCGCCCGCTCCGCGAAGCACGTCTGTTGAGGGGTGAAACAATCATGAAAGTGGAATTAAAGCCGATTATTGATGCACTCAAACATGATGCCAGTCAGCTTGAACACCACGCCCGGAAGCTGAGAGCAAGCTCTCCCAATCTCGAAGCGGAGGCTGAGGAAATAGACGATAGGGTGGCGTCCATCAGAAAGCAGATCGATACTCTGGAAAAGTGGGAATAGGCCGAGCCTGCCGGGGTCGTTGATGATCCACGCCATCCTGAATCTCTACGGCACGGCGTCGGAATAAGTCCTGGGCTGGTTAGGGTGGACCGTCCGCGCAAGACTGGAAACTGTAAGTCTTGCACGGGAGAAATGAGAGACGATAAAGATATGCCAAGCACAGATGGAAGACGAGAGATTACTGCCCGCGCGAATGCGAAAGAAGGGGAGACCGTCCGGCAGTCTCAGAAGCTGGCCTCGAAAACCAAGCAGCTCTCAGCAAGCAACGACGAGAAAAGGCTATGGCGAAGCGAAAGAGTGGTGAAGGGCCGGTCTCGCAAACCTGGAGCCTGATACTCGGCTATATCAGGCAATGGTGCGGGACCGGGCGAAATCGAAGAGCACCGTCGAGACCAAGACACCACGTCCGAATCGTGGCGAAACTCATCCAACAAACGGCTACGGTTTGGCACTCCATTGCGGCACTTTGGGGAGGCATTCATGGCGAAACATAATACGCGGAAGGACGAGGCTCAGATCGATGAATTTGGAAGCGAATTAGGGCAGGCAGGTTCGGACAGCGCCGGACAATCGGGTGATGTCCAGGGGCTACGGCAAGTCGCGGACATTGACGAAGAGAGCGTTGGAGAACTCGCCGAAACCGAGCAGACCTACGAGGCCGAAGTCGTGGAAGGTATCGAGGACGCTGGCGACCATCCCGAAAGGCCAGTCCGTACGCGCGAGGATAAGGCCAAGTAGCTGACATTCCGTCGGAACAACAATCGCTCATCGCTGCCACAGGATTCGAGCATCTTCCAGAGGGATTACAACACCTTCGCAGTGCGGTATCAGGCGCGTCGTGTAGTCGGCAATGGGACGTGTTGCCGGCACGTGTGCGACATAAGCGTAGCCGCGGTCCGGGCCCGCTAATTCGCGAATGCGCGTCATCTCCTGTCGAACCGGGCTGCTCCCATTAATCCCGTCGGCATACAACTCGACTCGCACGGCGTTCGGATCGAGACTATTGAGATACACCTCTGCCTCAAAGATGTGTTGGGCGGCATCGGTTTGTACCTTTACGTCGCCAAAGCGGAGCGCAGCCCAATTCTCTCGTAGAGTATGGTCCCAGTTGACGATGTTCTTGCCCACCGCGCCTTTATCAGCAGCGCGATCGCGAAAGGTTGCGGCCGCCGGGAGGTAATGCCGTTCGGTGTATTCGCGCACCGCCCGATCCGCGGAGAAGCGCGGTGTCAGCCGCGCCATGCTCTCGCGCATCCTCGCCACCCACGCGGTAGGAATTCCGTCTCCGTTGCGGGCATAAAACTCGGGAATCACTTCCTGCTCGAGCAGATCGTAGAGCGCTTCGGCTTCCACAGCATCCCACACGGGATCGTCGGCATGCTCTCTTCCGTCCCCCAAGGCCCACCCGACTTCCGGCGAATAGGCTTCCGCCCACCAACCGTCCAACATCGACAGATTGATGCCTCCATTGACCAGCACCTTCATGCCGCTTGTTCCACTGGCCTCCCAAGGCCGCCGTGGCGTGTTGATCCAGACATCCACACCTTGCACCAGGTGCTCGGCCAGCAGCATGTCGTAGTCGCTGAGGAAGATCACATGGGGGCGCGTATCGGGGCGCCGGATAAAACGTATCCATTCCTGAATCATGGCCTGCCCGGCTTGGTCGGCGGGATGAGCTTTCCCGGCCATAATGAGCTGCACCGGGCGTTGCGGATGGGTCAACAGACGCAGCAGTCGCTCCGGGTCGTGCAACAGCAAATTCGGCCGCTTATAGGTTGCAAAGCGGCGCGCAAAGCCCAGCGTTAGGGCGTGCGGATCAAAAAGATGCTTCACCGCTTCAACCTCCTCGGTCATCGCGCCAGAGGAGGCCAGCAACCGGTATAATCGTTCGCGAGCATACTCGACAAGAGACTTGCTGGCGGCGGTTCGGAATTGCCACAGCCGGGCGTCGGGTACGCAACGGATGTCCAGTTCCAGGTTTTTCGCCGTCCCCAGCCAGCGGCCCTTTCCACAACTCTCTGTCCAAAGATCGTCGGCTGGAGCCGAGTCCCAGGTTGGCATGTGGACTCCGTTGGTCACATGGCCGATCGGTACCTCGTCCTCGGGCCAGCGTGGAAACAGCGGCTGAAAGAGGCGCCGGCTGACTTTTCCGTGCAAGCGGCTCACACCATTGACCGCGCCGCTCCCGTGAAGTGCCAGATACGCCATATTGAAAGGCTCCGACGAATCGCCCGGGTTCTGGCGTCCGAGCGCCAACAAATCGTGAAGCCCAATGCGGAGTTTCTTTTCTGCGTATCCCCCAAGGTATTGCTCGACAAGGGCGGGAGCAAAGCGGTCAAACCCTGCCTCCACCGCGGTGTGGGTGGTGAAGAGGTTGCCCGCGCGCGTGACGGCCAGTGCGACATCGAAAGGGTGCCCACCCTCTTCCATGAAGCTGCGGGCGCGCTCCAGAACGGCGAACGCCGCGTGCCCTTCGTTCAGGTGACAGACCTCTGGTTGTAAACCGAGGGCGCGGAGCAGCCGCCATCCTCCGATCCCCAGGAGCATTTCCTGTTGCAGACGCAACTCCGGCCCGCCCCCATACAACTCGCTCGTGATCCCTCGATGGGCGGGGATATTCGCCGGGTCATTGCTATCCAGCAGGTAAAGGTTCACCCTGCCCACCCGTACCTGCCAGGCGCGCAGCCAGACCGAATAGCCCGGCAAGGCGATTTCGAGCCGTAACCACTCGCCGTTTGCTTGCCGCAATGGGGTGATGGGCAACTGTCCCGGATCGTTATACGGGTAGAGGGCCTGTTGGGCTCCGTCCTTGCCGATAACCTGGCGAAAATAGCCTTGCTGATAGAGCAGTCCTACGCCCACCACCGGCACGCCTAGGTCGCTAGCGGCTTTGAGTTGATCGCCGGCCACATTCCCCAGCCCACCCGAGTAGATGGGCAGAGCTTCGCTCAACATAAACTCCATGCTGAAATACGCAGCGCAAGTCAGGGTAGTCTGAGCATGGTTTTGCTGAAACCAGGCGGGCGCCGCCAACGCTTCCCTCCGGTTCTGTACCATGGCATCAACGTTATTGCGAAATCCGGGATCGGCCAACGTGCGCTCAATTTTGTCGCGCGAAACCGTCTGCAGCATGCCCCAGGGATTGTGCGTGATCTCCCACAGTTCAGGATCGAGTTGCCGCCACACTTCGTCGGTGGAATGATTCCACGACCAACGCAGATTCAGGGCAAGCTCCGCCAGGGAATCGAACCCTGCGATCTCTGCGGGCAGCAGGTTGTAGAGGGGATGGCTGGCGCGAGTTTCTTCGCTCACGGTTTCTCCATGGGTGGAAGTCCCGGTGTCAGAGGACCGCGTGCGATCGCTTGGTCTCGCTCACAATCCGCCTTGGCTCGCTGCACGGATCTGGCGCGGTTCTGAAACGGGTGCCCAATAAGGCGACCGGGCATAATAATTATAAAGCCTGTGCTCGTATTCACGAGTGACGGGAATTGAATCGACCCACTCCGGGCCGTTCTGGATGTTTTCCGTTGTCATGTCCACGTAGACTTTGGAGTCTGTCCAACTCACCCGGTTGATCCATTGGGGCGACACCAGCACCTTTTTGCCAGGCCACAAGTTTCGTGTGTCCACTTCGAGATATCGAATGTCCCAGGTTTCATCATCCACGACGAAATCCCTCACATGGCCGATTTCGCCATCCAATGCCTGAATGTGGTAACCCGTCACAGCTTCAGTGCTGCGCAGATGGACATCAGCCGGCCCTCGCTCCGCCCTCGCTTGTACGGCTTCCGCCTCCGCCAGCGCCTCCCTGCGAACCTCCAAAGCGGCCGGATAATTGGGTGTAGCCCAATAGGACGGGTAACCATAATACCCCAGGTAGGCAGCCTCGTGCTGCCGTGAGACGGGCTGGTGCGTATCGATGGGCGGACTGTTTTCGATCTGCCTTTTCGTCAGCGCAACATCGAGGTGCTTGGATTGCCATTCCGCCTGACGCAGTGCGATGGGCGAGACCAGCACAAACCGCCCGCTCAGCCAGTCCCCGGTATTAACCACCAAGTAGCGAATGGCCCAGCTTTCATCGTCGAAATAGAAGTGTTCCAAAGTTCCAATCTCACCGTCCCTGGCGCGAATCGCAAAACCCGTTATTTGGGAAACATTTCTTAACATTGTCCTGTCCTCGTTGGCATTTTGTGAGGTTATGCGGAATCATCTCGCACCGGCTGCGGTATGTTGCGTCCGGTCGACGAGATGCAGTGCAACTTCCGCCGGGCGAGTTGTCTGCATAATGTCTTTGGCCTTGGCCACCTCGTTCGCTGTGCCATGGACCAATACGAGGAACTTGTCGGACTTGATCGCCGTCTCATATGTCACGACGCTATCCTTAGGTATGCCTATGCTGCACAGTCCCGCGCCGATTGCGCCCAATCCGCCTACCACCGCGGCGCCTTCCAGAGCTCCGACAACCCATGCGACGAGCGGGCCGGCCACCAAAACCGGACCCAAACCTGGAATGGCGAAGAAAGCGGATCCAAACAACATTCCCCATAGACCGCCCCAAAAGGCGCCGAGCTTCCCCCAGTACTTCATGCGATCGCCAGTATTGTAGTACCCGACAACTTGCTCGTCGGTGTGATAGTCTTTGCCGACAATTGAAAGTTTCTTCATATCAACGCCAGACTTCTGGAGTTCCTTCACAGCTTCCTCTGCTTGTAAGTGGCTGTCATAAATGGCAACCACTGCGTTTGTTTCTGACATGGCTAATTCTCCTTTTTCTGTTGAATGGATTCCGTCGCTTGTCGACTAATTTCCATTTTTGACCTGAATTAATGAGGACAATCCCCTTGGACCGGGCAGACGCCGCCGAACCGCTCGGGAAGAGCGGGGTTCTACCGTCAGCCGATTTGGTTATAGTCGAAGGCTCTCCCCGAAGCAGTCCAATACCGCTCACTCTTCTGGTCAAAAGTGCTCATCCGAATGTTTTACGTTGCCAAATGCGGACACAGTCGGGCGCCGATGAAGACCAGGGTGATCGTGGCAAAAAGGATGACAGCGGAGTCGGTGCCGAGACCGAAGGTGCTCGTGCTCCCGGCCAGCATGAAAGTGCGCAGGGCATCGACGACGTAGGTCAACGGATTGAGATGACAAACGATCTTCAGCCAGACGGGCATGATGCTGGTGGGGTAAATCGCGTTGCTGGCAAAGAACAGCGGCATGGTAAGTACCGGGCCGACGCTCATGAAGCGTTCGCGTGTTTTCACGATATACGCGATGATGAGCGAAAACGTGCAGAACAGCGTCGCGGCAAGGATAACGATGATCACCACGTTGAGGAGCGCCAACGGGGTCCAAACGAGCCTCACCCCGCTTCGGTCATCGCACCACGAAATCGACTGTTTCCCTCGACTCTCCCTACCGTCGGGTCTAGGAAATTCCTTTATGCTCGCCTTGGTTCTGGTGGCGATGGCCGCGCGTATCCTGTGTCGGAACCGAACCGGCGTGGGCCGATGGCGGTTCGCAGTGGTTCTTATGGCCTCGGCAATGTTGCTGGCACTGAAGGTGGCAGGCTGCGGCGGCGGAGGGGGGCGGTGGTGGGAGGTACCACGTCTAATCCCAGAACCCCAACCGAAACCTCCACGATTACGGTGACGGGCAGCGCGGCTCCGGGATCATCCTCGCTAAACCACAGCGTAACGCTTATGCCGACCGTGAGTTAGTAAAGCGGACGTGTAGGTCAACGTCCCAAAAGTGTTCGCGGGGGGCAGCCCTCGTTAGTCGTTCGAGGGTCCAGTAATCCCCGTAAATCACGCCCCGCACGGCACATTGACAGTTAAACGACGCCACCGTGTTTTCGGGTCAATGCGGGCTGTTATCTGCAGTTCCGTTTTTATCCTATTTGAGAAGTAGGGTGAAGGGAGCCGATGTCCGGCCAGCTTGGCGGATCGCCAGCAAGTATAGACCTGGATGCAGGGAAGTCAGATCAATCCTAACTTCCAGCACTGCGATGCCGTTCCGCAAAGTGGCCGATCCCGCTGCCGTTGCCAATGGCTGATCCAGCTGTTCGGCCATCCCCACTTCGTACCGCCCAGGCTCGCTCCCGGTCGGTAAATACAAGGTTAATGCTAAGTGACCACGAGTGAGCTCGGCCGGCGCCGGTGTTTTTCCATCCACTCCCCGCAACGGCGCTAGATCTCTCAGGTCTGCCAGTTCAGGTTGGCAGGTTTCCACAGCTCCGTGGTCGGCTATTTGCCCATTTGAGGGGGTGCGGAGAATCTTGCTCTTAAAGGCAAACCGAAGTCCCACACAAACGATGACGATCGCGGCGGCGGTGGCCAGCCTGCGAATGCTCTGAATGGGCTGCGCCTGGTCGCGAAAGGCAACGTACTCGACGAAGCACGGCGAACACTGCATCAGGTGCGAATCCCATTCCTTGGCACTGCTGCGCTCCATCTTGCGGAAAGCTATGGCGCGCAGCATTTCTTTTCCCGGACAACCGACTCGGTCAGGATTGCGAAATGCTGTAGAAAAATACCGCCTTCCGGCTTCGAACACCTGCCGGTCATCTTGCGCGGAGAATAGTCGTATGTTCGCCTGTTGAGGAGTAGCAAAATCCTAGATGATGGGCGGCACTAAGCAGCCTCTGTGAACGCGCGCGCCGTTCACGGCTTCGTACTCCCGGGTCCCAAGAGCCGCTTCTTTGTGCTTCCGAGGGCATTGCGAAACTTGTCTTTCGCATACTGCACAGAGCAAACCACGCCCCCAGCAATCTCCTTCCAATCGTCCCCTCTGAGCCACTTGTGACAGATCACTCGCGATTCTTCGTCCATAGCCGCCAGGAACTCTTCCATGAAGACGCGGTCATCCAGCTCCTTGACCCAGTCCTTCTCTGGGACACCCATAACCGATTCGATATCGTCTGCGGAGCAGACAAAATCCACCGGTTCGTTTCTCGTGAGGATATTGGCAACGGAGCGAGCGACGGCTTTGGCAACATACGCATGCGGTTCCACTGAGGACTGCGCTCGACTGCCCAGAGAGCCAGCGGTTGCGCTGTGCGGTCGTGCTGGCGCTAAATACGACAATGCGAAGTGTCGAATTGAAACATCTGCGCTGGCAGGATGTGGATTTGCTGGAAAGATTCATCACTGTACGCCGCTCCAAAACGGAAGCAGGCAAACGAGAGATTCCTTTGAACGATGATGCGTTTACTGCACTGCTCCAGCTACGGGAACAGGCACAGGATCAGGGCAGCGAGTTGCCGGAGCATTTTGTGTTCCCCGCATGTGAGAATGGCAACGTAGACCCAACTCGCCCGCAGAAGACGTGGCGCACAGCGTGGCGCACGGTAACCCGTGCTGTGGCGTGCCCCAAATGCGGCCGGGTACAGGGACCAGCCGATGTGTGCAGAATTCGGGAGTGCAAGGCGGGTATGAAGGACATCAAGAGTCCGCTGGCCGGGCTGCGCTTTCATGATCTCCGACACTCAAGCATCACCATGTTGGCCGAAGGGAATGCGAGCGAGCAAACCATTAGGTCGATCTCGGGTCATCTCTCACAGCGGATGCTTGAACATCATTCCCGCATCCGCAAGGATGCCAAGCGTCGGGCTCTTGCAGCACTTTGTATGCCGAAGTCGGCTGTCGCAACAGTTCTTCAAGCCACGCCAGTTGAGGGTTCGGCCCTACCTATGGCACAAACCGCGGCACAAAGGCTACTTGAGGCTGGGGAAGATACGGCTAACCTATTGAATTGATTGGTGGGCCTGGGTAGAGTTGAACTACCGACCTCACCCTTATCAGGGGTGCGCTCTAGCCACCTGAGCTACAGGCCCGTTCCTTCTCGCGAGGGGAGCACGCAGAGAAGCTTGCCGTACCTTCGCGAGAGAATTACCAGTATAGGCAGAGGCCTAAGTTCGCGCAAGAGGAAACCTGTTAAGAACCGTTTTCGGTTGTCAGTCATCAGTTTTTCCTGGAGGACCTGTTTTGTAGGTCCTCGGCTCGTTCCTGATTGGCAAGGAAGGGCCGCGGACCTACAAAACAGGTCCGCGCTACGACGCCGAATACTGATGCCTTTTGCCTGTCGGTGTGTTCTTTTGGCAGGCTCTGTGGTACAAAGGAAGTAGTGGGCAAGTTCGGGCTTTGCCGTTTGCGCTTCACGGGCTTTTCACCACCAAGGGGTTCGATTCATGCTAAATGTCCGCAAAGACGTTCTTCCCAACGGGCTGACGATTCTCACCGAGTCCATGCCGTCCGTTCGCTCCGTCTCCGTAGGCATCTGGTTGCGCACCGGCGCTCGCCAGGAGCGCATCGAGGAAAACGGAGTATCACACTTTATCGAGCACATGCTCTTTAAGGGAACCAAGAATCGTACTGCGGAGGAGATTGCTCGCGCTGCGGATTCCATTGGCGGCCACCTGGATGCCTTCACGGCGAAGGAGACTACCAACTACTCCATCAAGGTCCTTGACGAGCACTTGTCCCGGGCTTTCGCCATCCTCGCGGACCTGGTTAAGAACCCTCTCTTTGAACCCACGCATATCGCCAATGAAAGCCGGGTCATCCAGGAAGAAATTAAGATGGTGGAGGACACCCCGGATGACCTGGTGCACGAGATCTTTACCCAAAGCTACTGGCGAGGACACGCGCTGGGGCGGCCGATCCTGGGGACCCGCCGCACCGTGCGGGGTTTCGATCGCAAGGGACTGGTCAGCTACTTTCGCCGCCACTATGCGCCGAACAACTTGCTGATCGCCGCCGCCGGGCACCTTCGACACGCCCAGATTGTGGATCTAGTCCGGAAGGAGTTCGGCGATCTGCACGCAGGGCCGGCCCTGCGAAGCGGCCCGATTCCGGTTCCCCATCCCCATATACAGGTGCGGCACAAAAAGGATTTGGAGCAGGTACACCTTTGCGTGGGCGCGCCCTCTTATCCACAGCCGCATAAGAACCGGTTCCCATCGTACATTCTGAATTCGGTTTTGGGGGGCGGCATGAGTTCGCGTTTGTTCCAGAACATTCGCGAAAAGCGCGGTTTGGCTTATGCCGTCTTCTCCAGCCTCAGCAGCTTCCACGATGCGGGTTGCATGAGCGTATACGCCGGCACCGCCGGGGATAAGGCGCGGCAGGTCATCGAATTGGTGCTCGCGGAGTTTTGCGAGTTGAAGGCAAACCCCATCAATCAGGAAGAGTTGCAGCGGGCCAAGGACTATTTGAAAGGGAGCTTGTTGCTGAGTCTCGAGTCCTCGACCAGCCGCATGGGGAACGCGGCGCGCCAGGAAATGTACTTCGGCCGTTACATCTCCCAGGACGAAATCGCCCGGAGCGTCGATGCTGTCACCTCCGAGCAGGTGCTGGCGGTGGCGCGCGAGTTCTTCCGCCCCGAACGTTTGGCCATTACCGTGTTGGGTCCCGTAAATGGCCTCAAGCTCTCACGCGCCGACCTCGGCTGCTGACTTGTGAACGCAGCTTTGCGGCGATATACCCAGGTTTCCGGGTGGCTCCCCGGTCAATCTCACAGGGCCAAATTCAACACGAGGTGCGACCATGCGCAGTAAACTTGTGCTGCTTGCGGTTATGGGGCTGCCGTCGGTGCTGTGTGCCCAGGCTCAAAGGCCGGCTCCCCCGCAGGCCGTCGAACGGATTGCAAAGGAAGTCCGGCACGAGATTCTGATGCTTCCCTATTACGGTGTCTTCGACGACATCAAGTATTCGGTGAATGGCTATGACGTGATACTGACCGGTCAAGTTACCAACCCAACCCTCAAACAAGATGCCGGCAATGTGGTGAAACGCATTGAAGGTGTGGAAAAGGTTGATAACCAGGTCGAGGTGCTTCCACCCTCCACCATGGATGACGGGCTGCGCCTTCGGCTCTACCGCGCCATCTACGGATTCGCGGCGCTGGAGAAGTACGCCATGCCCGTAATCAAGCCGATAAGGATTATCGTCAAGAGCGGGAATGTAACGCTGGAAGGTGTGGTGGATAGCCAGGCCGACAAAGATATGGCAGGCCTCCGCGCCAACGGCGTTTCCGGAATCTTCTCCGTCACGAATAACCTGGTGGTGGCCAAAGGGAAGTAGACGCCTGGCAGGCAAACATCGATCCCCTTGCGGATTTCTCTGCCCGGCGGCTTTTGCTTTTCCCAATTTTCGTGATCCGTCCTATAATCTCTTGTAAATCTTATGGGCGGAAATCGAAATGTGAGGACGCTGAGGGTGGTCGTGCGGGGCGGGGAATTACGCTCAGGTATCGGAGCACGTGCTCTCCTCGCCGAGCTATTCCCTTTGCCACTCTCTGCTCCCTATTCCCTGCTTCCCATTGCCTGTAAGCTTGTCACTCGTCACTCGTCACTTTTCACTTCTTTTTACCAGGAGGCCACGTGAGCTTGCGTGTCTGCGTCCTGGGCAGCGGCAGCAAGGGCAATTCGACGCTAGTGGCAACAGAAACGACGCGCCTGCTGGTTGACGCGGGCCTGAACCGCCGCGAGACTTACGCCCGCCTTGCGGCAGTGGGCGAGCGCACGGACGCGTTTGACGCCATTCTGGTTTCTCACGAGCACGTTGACCACGTAAAAGGCTTGCGGCTGCTTGGAATCGATTGGAAGGCGACGATCTATATCACTCGCCTCACCCACGATGTAATCACTTGGGACCCCAAACTTGGCGATTTCGAGTTTTTCAACACTGGCCAAAAGTTTGTTGTTGGAGATATTGAGGTTACTCCGTTTTCCATCCCGCATGACGCGACCGATCCCGTGGCGTTCACGCTCGAATCGGGCGGCATTAAGATAGGGGTGGTCACCGATTTGGGTTATGTACACGAAGTTGTTAAGCAACGAGTGAAGGGATGTCATTGTCTTGTCTTTGAGTCAAATCACGATTTGGATATGCTCAAGGTCGGGCCATATCCGTGGCACGTAAAACAGCGCGTGATGGGCCGCCACGGCCACCTTTCAAACCTAGCGACGGCAGGGTTTATCACAGAGGACTTCGACGGCGCGGCTCAGGTGCTGGTGCTTGCCCACCTGAGCGAGACGAATAACCACCCGGAAATCGCCCGCCTGACTGCCGAGCAGGCCCTGGCCCAGCGTGCCCGTGGCGAGCGCACCACCTTACACGTAGCCAGCCAGACTGCCCCAACTCAAGTCTTCCAATTTGGATAGTACGCTTTGCCACCCAACGTGGCGACCGCCGCCAGACCCAGCCTGCCTCACCCGAGGCTGCGTGTTGTGGTAGGATTCCTTTTGCGATGCGCCGTCCAACCGCGGTGACCATCGCAAATCCAAAATCGGAAATCTAAAACCCTATGATTCCCCGGTATACACGCCCGGAAATGGGCCGCATCTGGACGGACGAAAACAAGTTTCAGAAATGGCTGGACGTGGAAATCGCTACGGCCGAGGTCGAGGCTGAGGCTGGGCTGATCCCCAAAAGCGCCGCGCGCGCCATTCGCAAGAAGGCGCGGTTTGAAGTGGACCGCATTCTCGAGATCGAACGCCAGGTAAGGCACGACGTCATTGCCTTTACGACGAATGTGGCGGAGCACGTGGGCCGCGAGGGACGATACTTGCACTACGGCCTGACTTCCAACGACGTTGTGGACACGGCGCAGGCGCTGCTGGTGCGGGATGCCTCCGCTCTGTTGCTGGCAGGGTTGAATCGCTTGGGCGAGGTGCTGAAGCAACGCGCCTTCGAATTTCAGCACACGCCTATGATCGGCCGGACCCACGGCATTCATGCGGAGCCCATCACCTTCGGCTGCAAGATCGCCATCTGGTATGCGGAAAACCGCCGCAACACGGAGAGGTTGGCCTATGCCGCCGAGCAGATGCGCGTCGGCAAGATTTCCGGCGCCGTGGGTACGTATACCCATCTGCCGCCCGTGATTGAGCGGGGGATTTGCGCGCGCCTGGGTCTGGACGCGGCGCCGGTGTCGTCGCAGGTCATCCAGCGCGACCGCCACGCTTTCTACCTCTCGACGCTGGCAGTGGCGGCGGCTTCGCTGGAGAAGATTGCCTTGGAAGTTCGGGGCTTGCAGCGCACTGAGGTGCGGGAAGTGGAGGAGTACTTCTCACCGGAGCAGAAAGGCTCCTCGGCCATGCCGCACAAACGCAATCCAATTACCGCCGAACAGATTTGCGGCTTGGCGCGCGTCGTGCGAGGAAATGCCCAGGCGGCGCTTGAAAATGTGGCGCTCTGGCACGAGCGTGACATCTCCCACTCCTCCGTCGAGCGTGTCATTCTTGCCGACTCCACCATTCTCCTGGATTACCTTCTGGCCAAGACTGCGAATCTGGTGGAGACCATGTTCGTTTATCCCGACCGCATGCGGGAGAATCTGGACCTGTTGAAGGGTTTGATCTTCTCTGGGCAGTTGTTATTGGATTTGGTGGAAAAGGGCGCGCGGCGCGAAGACGCCTACCGCTGGGTACAGCGCAATGCCATGCAAGTGTGGAAGACTCGCGAGGACTATCGTACCCTTGTGGAGCGCGACGCAGACATCCGCCAATACCTTAAGCCCGGCGAAATTGGTGAGGTGTTCAATGTGGAGCGCTATCTGACCCATGTGGATGAAATCTTCGAGCGAGTGTTTGGGGAGGCCGCAGTTCGGTAAACCGTGCCTTTGGAACCGTGGGAAAAAGGAAGGGACGCGGGGGCCTAATGGGGAAGCGACTCTTCTGTGCCGAGGCACAACCAGCGCGGTTGGGTTTTCATCGCCCAGTACCCAACTCTTCGGTGGAGGCTCTCCCGCGTCCAAGAAAATTCTACGCCCTGAATTTGTGAGAATCAAGCCCCATTCTGGTGGTACAGTTTTTTTGAGGATCGGCTAAGTATTGGTCGGCGGTGCCGGGCGTTATACTCCATGCTCCGGGCCGACGCTTCCGGCCCTACAGCCGATTCATCACGCTCGCGAGATATCCCGCCCCGAAGCCATTATCGATATTCACCACGCAGACGTTAGGCGAGCAACTGTTGAGCATTCCCAGCAGCGCCGCGAGGCCGCGGAAGCTGGCGCCATATCCCACGCTGGAAGGCACCGCGATTACGGGCACGGCCACCATGCCGGCTACCACGCTGGGAAGCGCTCCTTCCATGCCCGCTACGCAAATGATGACGTGGGCTTCGCGGAGGTGATGGCTCTCCCCAAGTAGGCGATGAATTCCCGCCACCCCCACGTCATAAAGCGAATCGATGCGGTTCCCCATGATGTCCGCCGTCACCAGCGCTTCCTCCGCCACGGGGATATCCGACGTGCCCGCGCACACGACCAGGACCTTTCCTTTGCCCCGAATCTTGCGCTCACGCCGAATGCTGATAGCGCCGGAAAGCGCGTGGAACTCCACTTTCGGATCGAGCGGCTGCAGCAGCTCGTAAAGACCGCGGTCGCCGCGCGTCACCAGGATATTGTGATGGTTCCGTAACATGCGGCGCACGATACCTTCCACCTGTGCCGGGTCCTTGCCTCGCGCAAACACCACCTCCGGAAATCCCTGCCGCAGCGAACGGTGATGATCGATCTTGGCGTAGCCCAGATCTTCGTAGTTGAGCGTCCGCAGGCGGTCTACTGCCGCCTCCACGGAGAGCTTTCCTCCCCGCACTTGCTTTAACATGCTGGTGATTTCTTCGGGACTCAAGGTGTTCCTCCATCGTGGCAGAGCAGCCACCGCGGAGCGCTTAGGGCTTCAAGCCACTCGTTTGGTACGTTGCGCTGAGGCTGACCGCTGTTTCTTCTTCAGATTTTTAGTATACCAGTCCCCAACTCTATTCTCACTTCCTTGACTTCGCTTGAGGCGCCTACTAACATCCCGTGCGATGGCCACTTCCAAAAACACCAGCAAAAAACGGATCATTCTGGGTGTTACCGGCGCGAGCGGAGCTATCTTCGCGCGCCGCACATTACAGTTGCTTGAGGCTGATCCTCGGGTGGAGAAAATTCACCTGGTCATTTCCGGCAGCGGCTTGAAACTTCTTCGTGATGAGCTTGATTTGGACATCTCGAAAACTGCTCAAATTCCGCCGCGGCTGGCGGCGCGCTCGACCCGGAAGACAGAGTACCTCCTGGACTCTGACATTGGCGCGGCCATCGCCAGCGGTTCGTACGCCGTGCAAGGCATGGTGGTGATTCCGTGCACAACGGGCTGCCTGGCGCAGATTGCGTCCGGAATATCCGACACGCTCATCGAGCGCGCGGCGGACGTCTGTCTGAAGCAAGGGCACAAGCTTATCCTCGCCGTGCGCGACGCCCCGTTTAATCGCATCCACCTTGAAAACATGCTGCGGGCGCAGCTTGCCGGCGCGGTAATCTTTCCCATTATCCCTACGTTTTACGACCGGCCCAGGACTCTCGATGACCTCATTACCCAATTCTGTTGCCGTGTGCTGGCCCTTCTCGATCTCGAACAGGCGGAGCAATATAGCTGGCAGGGAGAAGGGAAGAGACGCAGAAATTGAGTCATCGAGCCATCGAGTCATCGGGCCCTTGAACGACCCCGAGTTCGTAAGTCATCGAATCGTTGAATGACTCAATGGATCAATGGTTCGATAATCCGATGTCCAGATCACTTCATGCTTCTTCGCCTTACTATCGGCGTCCTATCCCTTGCCGGCCTTGCCGACTCGCTTTACTTCACCCTCGCCTACTACGGTCGCATCAGGAAAGCGCGGTGGGTACCCGAGATCCTTTGCGCACGCGAGGGCTCAAGCTGCGTGACGGTGGTCCAAACGCCTTACGCACGCGTGTTCGGCGTCCCCAATTCGCTGTTGGGGATTCTCTATTACATGGCCGTCATGCTGTGGCTTTCGTGGCCAGCTAGCGTCCTCGGCGTCGAGGGGTATGCTCATCTGTTTCTGTCTCTCACCGGAGCGTTGCTTCTGACGAGCGCGGCGACCGTCGTTCTTGGTTTCTATTTGGTCTACGCGCTGCGGCGCAAGCTTCACGTTGACTGTCCGCTCTGTTACACTGCGCATGTCATCAACGTGTTGCTTTTCATCCTGTTGACCGGATTTTGTCACGCTGTCTTGTGACCTGCGCTTGCGACGCTCCCTGGGTCCTCGATTCGAGTATCATCCCTCGCCCAGACAGTGAATTCGAGGAGTCTCCGATGAAAACTCGTCCTTCTTTTTCCGTTCGTTCACTTCTCCTTTTGGTGCTTCTCTCTCCGTCCTTCACTCTGGGGCAGGACCTCAAGCCCCTCATTCTTCCCGGCCCGCAAACTGACGGGGGCAAGCCGCTCATGCAGGCTCTCAAGGATCGGCACACCTCGCGCGAATTCAGCTCTGAAAAGCTTTCGCCCCAGGTGCTCGCAAATCTGCTCTGGGCAGCGTTCGGGATTAACCGGCCCGACACCGGCAAGCGGACGGCGCCTTCCGCGATGAATTGGCAGGAAATAGATGTGTATGTCGCCACCGCTGAGGGGCTTTACGTTTACGACGCCAAAGGCAACAAGCTCGATCCCATCCTGGCGAAGGATGTGCGCGGCGCAACTGGCGTGCAGCCGTTCGTGAAGGACGCGCCCGTGAATTTGGTGTACGTCGCCGATTTGGCGAAGACGGGGAAAAGCTCTGCCGAGGACAGGAATTTTTACACCGCCGCGGACGTTGGCTTCATTGCGCAAAACGTTTATCTCTTCTGCGCATCAGAGGGGCTCGCCGTGGTCGTCCGCGGAAGCGTGGACCGGCCGGTTGTGGCTAAGCTAATGAAACTCCGCCCCGACCAGAAGATATTGCTGGCGCAAACGGTGGGTTATCCAAAGAAATAGCGGCGGGCATGGGAAGCCATTTACACCGGTCTGTTGCGGGGAGCGCTGGGCGGCCCGGCCGACGGTTATTTGTTCTTGACAAGCGAGAATTAATAGGCTAGGATATTTTGGTGAACGCTTGTCCCGGTTTCGGCTTCCGGTCGGCCAGCAGGACAGCGTGCCCTGGAGACAGAAGGGCACAAAGCAGCTTAGGTCTGAGGGAAGGCCGTCCAAGTCCGCGCGTCATCGCCCGGCGCGGGAAGGAAGCGCGGACGGCAGTTTTTAGCCTCGGCCCGGCAAGCTGCATTATGACATTATGTCTTGGACGCGGGCAAAAAAACGAAGCTGAGAACCTCTTGAAAACAAAGGTTCGGAAGAAGGCTTTCCCACCTAACGAAGCCGGAAAGATACTGAAACTAAAGCCAATCACATAAAACCATAATCCATCGAAGACGCACGACAAACTGCCCGATAATGGAAATGCCAGATCGGCGGCCGGGGCGGCAGTAGCAAAGAGCAGGCTGCATGACCCTATCGGCGATGCATCGTGGTGTCAGGCCCGCGAATCGCGAGGTTTCACATCAGCCCTCTGCCGGGTTGACGGCGCACCGGTTTCCCCGGCATCATGGAACTGCTCCCATGGGTGGAACTCTCCAAAGTGCGTCGCTGCCCCCGGTTCCGTCGGGCATCGCTCCGGGTCTGGCCGGCAAACTCCGCACGACGCTCGAAATGATCAAGTTCGAGCACTCGATCTTTGCCCTCCCCTTTGCGCTAGTGGGGGCGATGCTTGCGGTGCGCGGCTGGCCGACTTGGCGCGAGGTCTTCTGGCTGATTGTGGCGATGGTGGGCGCGCGCAGCGCGGCGATGACGTTCAACCGCATCGCCGACCGCAAATTCGATGCGCTCAATCCGCGCACCCGGATGCGCGCCTTGCCGGCCGGTCGACTAAGTCTGCGCTTTGCCGCCGGCTTTACGGTCCTTTCTTGCGGACTCCTGGCGCTGTCGGCTTGGGAACTCAGCCCGCTGGCTTTTAAGCTTTCTCCCGTGGCGATTGCGGTATTGCTGCTCTATTCCTACACCAAGCGCTTCACGTTGCTTTCGCACCTGGTGTTGGGGATTGCCGACGGGCTCTCTCCCATTGCCGCGTGGGTCGCCCTCCGCAACAACATCAACTTGAGTGTGTTGCTTCTGGGTGCCGCCGTCGCCTTCTGGGTGGGGGGATTCGATCTTATCTACGCGTGTCAGGACATCGATTTTGATCGTCGCGTTGGCATTCATTCGTTTCCGCAACGCTTCGGTATAGCTGCCGCGCTTTATGGCTCGATTGCCTGCCACATTGCCATGGTGGTTCTGCTCGTCGAAGTCGTGAGGCTGGAGCAACTAGGCTGGATCGCCGCCGCGGGGCTGGCATTCATGGCGGCATTACTTGCCTATGAACACTGGATCGTTAGACCGTCTGATCTGTCGCGCCTCAACGCGGCATTCTTCAACGTGAATGGTTACATCAGCCTGCTCTTTTTCTTCACCTGGGGAGCTGATCTATTGATCCATTGAGCCATCGGGTCATCTGGCCATTGAAGAGCCGTCCGTAGTCAGTTGTCCGTGGTCAGTGGCCCCCGAGCTTTCGATCTGCGCGTATCCCTTACGACGGACTACGGACCACGGACAACAGACACCTCTCCAATGACCCGATGGCCAGATGACCCGATGTTGCAATCGTTTATTGCGGTCTTGGAGGGACGAGCATTTCGCGGAAGACGAGGGTTTCGAAAATCGCCAGCACGTGCTTGCGGTAGGTGAGCATCCGGTCCAACATGCCGTGGTACATGGGATCGTGCTGTGCTAGACGCTGCCAACGTTCCAGCACGTGCGGGGGGACGTCGATATCCTCCCGCAGTTTTTGCAGCGGGTGCCCGCGCAGAAAGAGGCCATAAAAGAAGGCCGCTTCTTGCTGTGGTTCGGCGAATTGGACGCTCGCAGTTGCCATACACTCAGAACCCAAGAAACAATTCTACCCAGAACAAATTCTGGCGCGCCAGTAAAATTCTTTCTCCGTGCCCCCAGGTGGAAATACCATAATAAACCCGTTGTCAAGCCCCCACTCAGTGTTCATGCGGGTTTGGGAAGCACGCCGCACTGCAATCGTATTGCCAGATTGAGTGTGGCGATTAAATTGCGCGGCCGTCGGCTAGTTGCAAATCCAGCGCAGCCCCAGTAAAATTGGAATGTGAGCATCCTCCCGGACAATTTCCAAATCGAAGACCCCGCCCTGCTGCCGGTCGCCGAAAAGGTCCTGGCGGGCGAACGACTGACCCTTGAGGAGGGGGTAGCGCTTTACCGTTCTCATGACCTGCTCGCCCTCGGTTACCTTGCCCATCATGTTCGGGTGAGAATGCACGGGATGCGTACCTACTTTAATGTTAATCGGCACATCAACCCCACCAACGTGTGTGTGGCGAGCTGCAAACTCTGTGCCTTCGGACGTAGGCCCGACGGGCCCGGCGCGTACACCATGGCGCTCGACGAAGCCCTGCGCGTCGCCGGGGAGAATTGGTCAGAGGCAGTCACCGAATTCCACATCGTCGGCGGGCTGCACCCGGACCTGCCGTTTGAGTACTACCTCGATTTGCTGCGGGGCCTGAAGCAGCGCTTCCCAGGCGTTCATCTTAAGGGATTCACGGCGGTGGAGATTGGTTACTTCTCGCATGTGACCCGCCTCTCGATTCGCGATGTGCTGGCGCGCATGAAGGACGCGGGGCTCGACTCCTTGCCCGGCGGGGGAGCGGAAATCTTTGCGCCGGCAGTCCGCCGGGTCATCTGCGACCACAAAATCGGTGCCCACACGTGGCTAAAGGTACATCGCCTCGCGCACGAAATGGGTATGCACTCCAATGCCACCATGCTCTACGGGCACATCGAGTCGGCCGAGGACCGCGCGGACCACCTGCTTCAACTGCGCAAGCTGCAAGACGAGACGCAGGGATTCCAGACGTACATTCCCCTCGCCTTTCATCCCGCCAACACCGAACTGGGCAAATTGGTGGAGCACGATGAAACGAGCGGCTTCATGGATTTGAAAAACGTCGCCGTGGCGCGCTTGCTGCTCGACAACTTCCCGCATATCAAAGCTTACTGGATCATGATGACGCCGCGCGTGGCACAGGTGGCGTTGCGTTTCGGCGCCGACGATCTGGACGGCACCGTGGTGGAAGAGAAGATCTATCACGACGCCGGAGCCAAGACTCCCCAGGCTTTGACCCGCATGCAGCTTGTCCGCCTGATTCGCGAGGCTGGTTGCGAACCCTTCGAGCGCGATACGCTCTACCGCCCCGTCACCCGCACCGAGACAAGCGTCAGCGTGCAAGTGTGAAATCGAAACACGCCAGCGCCTCACCGACGCGCAACTTCATGCTTACGCAGTCAGTGCATCCAGCAAGGCCAGCTCGGCGAGTTCTCGAGCACGGCAAGCGCTCAGCGGCCGTTCGGGGTTACATTGCGGCTAATGGGACGGCTGATAACGGTCTGACTGCGGCCCACATAGTCGCGGAAGATGGCTTGGAGTTTGGGGTTTTCCTGCACTTGCATGTTCGACTGGCCGCCTGTCGCGGGGTCGTTGTGAAAGGTGGCGTTCCACCAGGAAAACCCGATAACTTTCGGCCAGCGGCCACCCAAAAGATCCGAGAGGGCAGCCTGCGTCCACGCCGCCTGGTGTGCGTCGTCGATCGTCCCAAATTCACAAACGATGAAGGGCTTGTCGGTCAGGTGCTGCATCCGTCCGTAGACCCAGTCCATCTGGTAACGGAACGAGACTGCGTCCGGATCGCTGGGCAATTGGCGGCCATAGACGCTGGCGCCCACCCAGTCGATCCATTCATCGCCGGGATAATAGTTCTCAAATTTGTTCCAGTCTTCCACCGGCTCGTCCCAGGGGTCTACATGAAATACCCAACGGATGTTGTAGGCGCCCTCGTCCCGCGCGATGCGGATAATGTGCCGGTAGGCTTCCCGGAACCGTGACACGGAATCGTCGTAGGTACTGCCTTCTTTGTTATACAAGCCGTTCCAAGGAAACCACCAGCCGTTGACCTCAACGCCGTATTCCGCAATCACCGGCGAACCGAATCGGCGGGCCTCCTGCATCCAGTTCCGAAGGAGCGGGTCAAAGTCGCCGTCGATGATGTTCTGAAGGGAATAGACCGGATCGGGCCGGGGGATGGTGGGGCTGCTGAGAAGCATGAGCCGGATGTAGGGAACGCTCCCGTTGGCGCGGATCCAAGAGGCGGTCTGGTAGGGGAAACGGGGGTTTTCATACCAGTTGTTCCAAAAGTAGACCCACGCCAACGATTTGCCGACCGCGTGCTGGTAGATCCTCACGTCGTCGCGAGTAATATCGCCGCCCATACCATTCTTGCTGCCCGGGAAGACTCCATGGTAGTAGCTCCCCGCGGGCGGGGGCACCAATTCCTTGAGGGGGACGGGACGAGGTTTGGGATCGCGGCCGACGCTTGCAGCCGCAACCAGGATGGCGGCCAGCAACCGCCACAGCCGATGCGATCCCCGAATTGTTCGGTCTTCCGGAATCATTGTTTCCTTATCAATTTCAGTATTCAGGTTATCCGATAAATGCGGTGGTTTCGAGCGGAAAATTGCCGATCGTCATACCCGATTGTGTTGAGGTTCTGTGGCGCAACGCCACGATTCTTTCGTATCGTTTCTGCCGCAGTCGGGGTAGTGTCCTAAATTTGAGCGTAACGCCGCCATCTTGGCGGCTCCTGTGCCGGCTGGAAGCCGGCGCTACGGCTCAAATTAGGACAGCGCCGCAGTAGGAGGTCGTGCACCGCTTTCCGCCTGTGCATGATAATATAGTATTGGGTCCTATGCTTGTCTGCATTCTTTCGCTCTTGCGGTTCTTCCGTCTCCGCAGGTCCTCGGTTGCAGTTCTGGCTTTTTTTACGACGCTCGCAATCTCTCCGCTCGTGGGATGGCTGCGCGCGGCGCCGCCGGATGACGCTGCGGAGTCTGGCACGGCGGCTATTATCTACGATAGCCAACCGGACCCGCGCGTCGATTCGTATATACACGCTCTTTTTCTGGCGAACCTGCTTACCCACTTCAACTTACATGCAGCTTTAATCCCCCTGAACGATTATAAGCGGGGTCAACTGTCACAATATCGTGCGGGTTTCCTCGTGGCGTCGGGGCTCAACACAATCGTTCCGCCCGCATTGCTTGCCGACATTCGGGCCACGGACCAGCCCTTTGCGTGGCTGGGCGGGCATATCGATCAACTTCTTGCCACCCCCGCGGAGCGTCGTCATTACGGCTTCAGCTTCGTCGAGTACAGCCGCGATCTCGATTACCGGTCGGTTCTTTATAAGCAGACCTTGCTGCCCAAACCCGAGTACGATCTGAACATTGTTTCGATCCAGGACCCACAGACCGCTGAAGTTGTCGCTACGGCGATCAATCAAAAGAAAGTATCGAGTCCCTACGTGGTAAAAAGCGGCAACTTCTGGTATTTCGCGGACAGGCCGCTTTCCTATATGGGTGAAGGAACCCGCTACCTGGTTCTCTGCGATCTTCTGCATGACATTCTCGGAATCAACCATCCGTCCTCAATGCGGGCGATGGTGCGCATTGAGGATGTCAGTATCGACGACGACCCCGACGACCTCACGAAAATTGCGAGCTGGCTTTCGGACCGTCATATCCCATTTGGAATCGCCCTTATCCCCATTTTTCGCGACCCCGCGCATTCTCTGGAAATTCGGCTCGGCGATCGGAAGTCAACCGTAAAGGCGATCCACACCATGATCGCCCTGGGTGGCACGCCCATCATGCATGGGATTACCCATCAGGTGCACGGATTGAGCGGGGATGAATACGAGTTCTGGGACGAACTGGGCAATCGGCCGGTGGGAGGCGACTCGGCGGAATTCGTGATGCGGCGTTTGCGGATGGGATTCGCCGAGTGCTTTGCCGATGGCATTTATCCCGTGGCATTTGAGGTTCCCCACTACGGGGCGTCGGCAATCGACTACCGCACGCTTGGCCAGGTTTTCTCTTTGTTCTACGATCGTCCCACCGTCGTGCCCGACGACACAACAGCGCAGATGGTGCCTTACCCGGTGGTGGACCAGTACGGCCGCCACATTGTTCCCGAAACCCTGGGTTATTTGCCCGAAGACGATCCCGATCCGTTGAAGCTAATTCAGTATGCGCGCGCCATGCGAGTGGTGCGCGACGGTGTCGCCTCATTCTACTTTCACCCCTTTTTGAAGCAGACACTGCTGGAGCAAGTGGTCCAGGGTGTCAGCGATCTGGGCTATCACTACATTTCACTCCGGGATTTTGCCGCCCAGGTCGATTTCCAAGGCGAGTATGCCGTTCGCACGACCTCCGGTCCCATTCGGCTGTTGCCCAAGGATGAATATTGGCGGTTGCAACTCTTCAATGCCAGCGGGCAAGTGGTAAAAACCGACTTGTCGGCAACTCGCTTGAACGGTCCCGTCGAACTCTCGGCCCAGGTTCCCGCGGGCGGATGGGCGTCTGCCGAGGTAATGAAGCGGCCGCCTGCGGCGCCCGAGCAGGCCAATTCCTGGTTCAAACGGATTGGCCAATGGTGGGATAGTCTGCATCCGGTTCCTCCCCCTTCCTCCACAGTCGTTCGTGAAAAGTTCGCCGGGCCGCCCGGCGCGTTAATCCTCTGGTTGGACAATCCGCATGTCGCAGCCGGACACAACCAACAGAGTTATAAGACGGTGCTGGATGCTCTCGGATACGAGGTAAAGACGGTCAGCGTCGCCAAGTTCCGGCAGGCGCCTAGCTCCAACGATACGCTTCTGGTCGTGCCGCACGCTGCCGGTTCGCGCCTTACGGACGCACAGCAACGGCTGGTGGTGAGGTATCTCGGTTCGGGCGGGGAGGTCGTCGCCGATGGCACGCAATCCTGGCTTACCCGGATCGGCTTTGGATTCAGCAACCTCCAGATGATTGTGTCCTCGGTCACCGACCCCAACCATACGGATATCCCCCTGACTTGGCGTCCTGCGGAGCGGGTTACACGGTTGACTGTGCCCGAGGGCGTTCGCGAGTTGGCGAACGACAATGAGAGTGGACAGGCGGTGGCGCTGGCCGGCTCGTTTGGACTGGGCCACTACGTCTATCTGGCGGCGCATCTCGACAGCTACACCAACGAGGGCACCAGCCACTACCCCTATTTCCCCGAGTATCTCAGCACCACCTTCGGCGCCGCCAGCTCTTTGCGAAACCGTCACCTCGAAGTGTACTTTGACCCCGACAGTCGCCCCGGCGCGGACCTCAATCGGCTCGCCACCATCTGGCATCGCGCCGGCATTAGTACGGTTCACGTGAAGGCCTGGGATTTCACCCGCCAGTATTCATTCCCGTATGACGAATTTGTGCGAGCCTGCCACCGCAATGGCATTGCGGTTTACGCCTGGTTCTGGTACCCCATGGTGACTTTTAAGATGTGGGACGAGCATCCGGAATGGCGGGAGAAGACGGCGTCCGGTGCGGACGCCAAGGTGGGATTGTGGGGCCGTGAACCGATGAATTTCCAGGACCCCGATTGCTTTCAGGCCGCAATGGATTGGACGAAGGTTCTGCTGAATTCCGCCGATTGGGACGGCATCGACATCTCGGAGCTGGACTTCGACGCCGACTTCAAGAATTATCTGCGCCCGGATAAGTTCGCGCCGATGAACGATATCGTACGCGCGGACTTCAAGAAGAAAGCGGGCTTTGACCCCATCCAGTTGTTCCGTCCCAGCTCGCCGCATTACTACCAGACGGATCCGGCCGGAATGGCCAAGTTTCAGCGTTACCGCGAAGACATCGTGGTCGATTGGCACCGGCGGGTGCTGAGCGAACTTGAGCCCTTGTGCAAGCAGCGCGGAATGGAAGTCATTGTCACGATGCTCGATAGTCTGCACGACGACTACGTGCGGCCGGCCCAGGGTGTAGACTCGCGCCGAATTGCCGCCCTGATGCGGGAATTCCCCTTCACCCTGGAAGTGGAGGATCCCGCCCGCCTCTGGATGACCTCCGCGGAGCGCTACCGGCGTTTCACGGCGACTTATCTCAAGCTGGTTCCCGATCGCAGCCGTCTGATGTTTGACGTCAACGTGGTTCCCGATCGAGACATCACGGCTACGAACCTGCCGTCCAAAACGGCCACGGGCACGGAACTGGCCCTGACGCTCCTCAGCGCGGCTTCCGCTTCCGGGCGAGTGGCCGTCTATTCCGAGCAGACCGTTTCCCCACAAGATTGGGATCTTATCCAAATGGTCTTGAGCCGTCCCTCATCGGTTAGCGGTGGCAAAACCAGCATGGACGTCAACGCCACAGCCTCTTTGGTGCTGACGCCTGCGGACGATCCCCTTTATTATGTGGATGGCCATCTGTGGCCAGCCGTGTCGCAAGATGGGGTTATTATGCCGACCGGCGAGCATTCCATTTCCACTGAGAGGAGTTGGTGGCATCTCCTCGACACCAAGGAGTTTCAGGCGCGCATCCTGAGTTCCACCGCGGATTTGGAGGAGGCGCAAGCGGATACCACCGGCCTGACGTTCCGATACCGGTCGGCAGGACGCGCGGTTTTCGTATTTGACCAGCAGCCCAATGATATTATTGTGGATGGAAGCGCAGCCACTTTGCCCACCGAGCGCAATGGCCTTGATTGGGCGGTGGTCTTCCCGAATGGTGACCACAATGTTCGCGTGGCCACAAATACCAAGGCCGGCGTGGCGGTCGATCTTGTGGGCTGGGCATCTTCCTGGGCCATTTGGGCATTTGGGATTCTCGCCACGGTACTCATGGTCGTTATTTACTTGCAACTTCGGCTCACCCGGCTTATAAAACGTAACGGATAGATTTGCATGACAAGCTGGCATTGGATCATCGACGGACTTTTTGTCTCTACGGTCGCCCTCATCTGGTTCATGCTGGGCTACCAGACCCTTCTTTTTTTCCTCGGGCACGTTTATTATCGGCGTACTCGCCATGCGCTGAAGAATCTCCCGGAGGTTCCCGACGCCGAACTTCCCTGCATATCGGTACTGGTGCCCTGCCACAATGAAGGACGCGTCATCGCCCACACGATCGTCGCGCTTCAGAAGCTCGATTATCCCTTGAACAAAATCGAGTTTCTCCTGATCAACGATGGCAGTACCGACGACACGGCGCGGGTGATCCGCAGCTATACCACCGACCGGCGTGTGCGTCTGCTGGAGGTGCCCGCCGCTCTCAGTGCGCGGGGAAAATCCGGCGCGCTCAACTTCGCGTTGTCGCAAGCGCGGCATCCGTTGATCGCTATTTACGATGCCGACAACCTACCGGAGCCTGGCGCCCTTCGCCCGCTGGCGGTGCAGTTGGTACGCAATCCCGACCTTGCCGCGGCGGTGGGAATATACCGCGCTTGGAACCGCCGCCGCGCCTTGATCACCCGATTCGTCAATATCGAGGGTATCGGTTTCCAATGGATGGTGCAGGCAGGCCGGTGGATGCTGATGCGCCTCACCATGTTGCCGGGCACGAATTATGTAATTCACAAGGCCATTGTGGAAAAAATGGGAGGTTGGGACGAGCAGGCTCTGACGGAAGACTCGGAACTGACCGTGCGCCTCTATCAAGCCGGCTACCACGTTCAACTGGTGCCCACCTCAGTGAGTTGGGAGCAGGAACCGGAATCGCTAAGAGTCTGGTTCAAGCAACGCCGCCGCTGGGTCCGCGGTTTCAATTATGTGCTTAAGAAACATGCGTCCGGATTGCTTCGCGCCAAGCCCCGGCGGGTCGCCTTTGAAATCCTTTCGTCGCATTTGTTGTACTACTTTTTCTTCCTGGCAGTGGTCATTTCCGACGCCCTTCTTGTTCTCTGTCTCGCCGGAGTGGTTAATATCAATGTGCCCGGTCCCTACAGCTTGGTCTGGATCCTTGCCTATGCTACGTTTGTTCTTCAGCTCGTTATTGCGCTCTCTTGTGAGCGTGGCGAGGACTCTCTGGTCAATATTCTGCTGACGGTGGTGATGTACTTCACCTATTGCCAACTCTGGATTCCCGTGGTGGCCGTGGCCTTTTACGACGACTTCATCGTCCGCCGGGCTATCAAGTGGGCGAAGACGGAACGCTACCAAGTGGGAACAGCCTAAACAATTCTGGATTTTCGATTTGGGATTCGGAACCATCCCTTGTACCATGCTTCGCCCGCTCTGACGACTCCGGGCAAGAGGCGTTTAGCCGTTCAATCCAAAATCTAAAACCCCAGACCCTCTATCGATGTCTACTAAACGTTTTCAAGTCCTCGTTGTTTTGGGCACGCGTCCCGAAGCCATCAAGCTCGCCCCGGTGATTCGCGAGTTGGGGCGATATCCGGAGCGGTTCCGGACTCGCGTCTGCATCACCTCGCAGCACCGCCACCTCTTGGAGCCGGTCCTGCGCTGGTTTCGTATTCCGACTCATTTCGATCTCGATGTGATGCGGCCCAATCAGGAGCTGTGCGGGTTATCGGCCCTGATTCTGGAGCGCTTTCACCAGGTCCTCGCAGCCCACCGGCCCGACATCGTGCTGGTGCAGGGAGATACCACGACGGTTATGGTGGCGAGCCTGGCAGCTTTCTACCACCGCGTAGCCGTAGGCCATGTGGAAGCGGGTCTTCGCACCCTTGACCGCTACTCGCCTTTCCCCGAGGAGATTAACCGCCGACTCGCTTCCCATCTGGCCACCTTGCACTTTGCTCCCACAAACTGGTCGCGCGATAACCTATTGAAGGAGGGGATTCCCCGCAAGCGCATCATCGTGACTGGAAACACGGTGATCGATGCCCTCCTCGAAACCCGCGACCGGGTGGTACGTCGCCCTCCGGCGATTCCGCAACTTCGGGGCTTCAAACTCGGCGCCCGCAAGCTGATCGTGGTTACAGCGCATCGGCGCGAGAATTTCGGCCCGGGACTCACCAGTATTTGTAAGGGAATACGGCGTCTGGTATCGGAGCGCGACGATATTGAGATTGTCTTGCCCGTCCACCCCAACCCCAACGTGCAGGCGGTTGTGCGGCCCCTGCTGGGAGGCATCGAGCGCATCCACTTGGTCGATCCGCTGGACTATCCTCAGTTTGTGTGGCTTCTCAACTCCGCCTACCTCGCCCTCAGCGACTCGGGGGGGATTCAAGAGGAAATGCCCTCCCTCGGACGGCCGGCACTGGTGATGCGCGAAAATACCGAACGCCCCGAGGGAGTGAAGGCGGGAGTGTGCAAGCTGGTAGGCACCTCCGCAGAGTCGATTTACCGCACCGTAACCGAACTCCTCGACGACAAGCGGGCCTATGCTCGATTCGCCCGGCGCCATAGTCCCTTTGGCGACGGCAAGGCGGCACAGAGGATTGTGGCCGCACTGAAAGATTTCCAGTCCAAGACGTAGCCGCAGCGTTCCCCTTGCCGTGCCGTTTTCCATCGCGAGAGTGAAATCGAAAATACTCCTGCGCGCGCCCGGCGAGGGAATTCCGCTGCCTCATTTGTGCCGCCGCCACGCGCCTCCATCCACAGCCGCCCCGATTTTAATACTATATATAGTATGGAAATGAAACTAGACAACAACATATCGTATGCTACAAATAAATCATACTTTACAAGATAGTACCCCTGTACTATAGACGTGTAGTTTGAATGATAGTACTTTAGCCATCGTCGGTGCAGTCTCGCGTACAGGTGAACGCTGCCAGCTTCGAGAACGTACAGACGGACGCTTCGGACCTTAACCGGGTTTAGCGTTCAATCCGTCTCCTCAACACCTTGTGGCAGACGGTTCGTTTTTAGGAGGAGTTATGCCCCCGGAAATGTTTAGCACTCTGGATCCTTCCACGGAGAATCGAAGCCGTCGCGGCGGAGCGTTCATCTGCGGTTTGGTCGCCCAAGGTCTGTTAATCGGCGCGGCGGTTCTTCTGGGGGTGCTCTTCCCACAAGAGTTGCCGGTTGTGGGTCGGCAATACGCGTTGATTTGGCTTCCGTCTCTGCGGCCACCGGCAGCGCCGGTCCTTAAGCTTCGACCCCTGGTGGCTCGGGTGGTCGTTCCGAAACTGAAGCCGCCAACGACACCTGAACTCACTGCCCCTCCTGTCGCCACTCTGGCGGTTCCGAAGATCCGGCCGGCGGTTACCTCTGCAACGGTACATCTTCCCGAACCCCCAAAGCCGGTTGCGCCCGTTGCCCAACCCCGGCCGGAGCCTAAAGTACAAATTGCGGTCAATACCGGTCTCTTTGGCGGCGCTGCGGAACCGGTTACTACGAAGCGTCCTGTGGATCAGGTGCAGACGGGCGGGTTTGGAACCCCGCACGCACTGCCCGGCAAGGCGGAAGGTGAAAGCGCCGGCAACGTGCCCAAGTTGGGAGCCTTTGGACTCCCTGATGGTCCCGGTCACGGGAACGGGACAGGCGGAGCTCACGGCATTCAGGGAGTGGTGGCCAGCGCGGGTTTCGGCAGCGGGATCGCGGGTACGGGAACCGGCCACGGGGGTGACGGAACGGGCGGCCCCCGGGTATCGATGGGTGGTTTCGAGAAGGTAGCCCAAGTCACGCAAGTCCAAGCGAAAAGTTCACACACCGTACAGCCCGTGGACTTTCAGCCCGTAGAGATATTTTCCAAGCCTTCCCCGGTCTACACGGAGGAGGCACGCCATATGGGAATTCAAGGTGAAGTCGCGCTTTCCGTGGTCTTTGAGGCCAACGGCGCGATACGAGTCATTGGAGTCGTTAAATCCCTGGGACACGGACTCGACCAGGCGGCGGAACGAGCTGCCGCACAGATTCGATTCAAGCCAGCCCTGCACGACGGCAAGCCGGCGGATTTTCCGGCGACCTTGCGCATCGAGTTCAGGCTGGCCGACCAATCTACCTAGTCGGCCAGCGGGCCGACCCAATACTTAGCCGGAGGAAATGATATGACTAATCTTCGCAACGGACGCATTACTTGGCTACTTTTAGTCCTGGTATTTGCCACACCGATGCTATTGCCCTTAATGGGGAGCGACCGATCAAAGCCCCCCAAGACAACTAACGACCAGACAGAGCCATCGGAAATTACTAACATCGTTTATCGCATCATCGCGAATGAGTGGCAAATCCGCACCAAACTTCAGGAGTACACTCCCCGCGTTGAGACGTACCTTCAATACTACCAACCGGACCCTGAGCTGGGCGACGTTGCCAAAGAAGATGCTTACTTTTTAGGCCGGCTAAAGTTCACCAAGCAAGTCAATAATAAGGTGAGGGAGTCGTCCTTCATTGCGGATTCCCGCTCTGAACGGTTGCTTCGCCGCCCCGATATGGTAAGAGCGCACCTCCGCTTGGATGAATTCGCGGTAGAACCCCTCGTGGTGGACGAGAGTAACTTTGATCGGAAGCATTACGCTTTCGATCCCGTCCGCTGGGAATACTTGGGTGACGTCCGCTGCCTGGCGATTGATATCCATCCCCGCGATAGTAGGGCTCTAGGGGCCTTTGTAGGCCGGATTTGGGTTGAAGATCACAACTACGCCATTGTGCGCTTGAACGGAACCCGGATCAATCCTCCGAAGGGCGATTTCTACGTCCACTTCGATTGCTGGCGCGAGAATCTTCAAGATGGATTGTGGCTGCCTGTGTACGTTTACAGCCAGGAATCCGACCGCGGCAAGCGCTTCCGTTACAAGGCAGAGACCCGGTTTTGGGGCTACGATCTTACCGCCCGCCATCAGCAGCAGGAGTGGACCAATATCCTGGTAGACGCCCCCGCGCCCGTCCGCGACAACAGTGAAGTTGCGTCGGACATGTCCCCCGTGGAAAGCCAACGGCAGTGGACGATGGACGCCGAACACAACGTGCTGGACCGCCTGGAAAAGGCGCGGCTCATTGCGCCTCCGGGACCCGTGGACAAGGTGCTGGAGACGGTGGTCAACAACCTGATCGTGACCAACCACCTCGAGAATCTGCCTCCAGTGCATTGCCGCGTTATGTTGACGTCCACCCTGGAGTCGTTCAGCCTGGCCTATACGATTGTCCTCAGCCGGGGTCTTATCGATGTGCTGCCCGACGAGTCGAGTCTAGCGATGATTCTTGCTCATGAAGTCGCGCACATCGCTCTGGGCCAAAAAGTGGATAGCAAGTTCGCGTTCAACGACCGCCTGCAGAATACCGATGAGGAATTGCTGGCCAGCCTGGACGTGGCTCGGAGTCGCGAAGACGAAGTTGAGGCCGACGCTAAGGGAATTGAGTTCCTCAAGAATTCGCCCTATAAAGATAAGCTGGGCCAAGTCGGCCTGTTTCTGCAAGAGGCCATTAACGTCGCCCCGCACGTTTCCCACCTCCTGGGGACGCACCTGGGCAACGGGTTGACGGAAGGCAACGCGAAGATGGTCCGCATGGAGGCCTTGACCACCGGTGCTCCCGCGCTGACCCCTCGGAAGATCGACCAGATTGCCGCGCTGCCCCTCGGCTCGCGCGTGCAAGTCAATGCCTGGGACGGAGGCGTTTCCTTCACCACCCGTAAAGGGGCGCCGCTTGTCGATGCCAGTGAGAAGATGCCTTTCCGGGTCACTCCGGTGATTCCCTACCTGCGGTTCTACGCGGCTGCGCCCAAGACCGAAGCGACGGCCAGGAACTAGGGTTGTTCGCGCGATAAAGGCTGGGAACGGTAAGTTGCTAGACCTGACGTAAGGCTACCGAGAATTCGAGGATCGCTCGTTCAGTTCTCAAGCGTCGGGAATAGGGGTACCTCAGTGCACTTCTGCGGTCTCACGCCAGTCCGACCAGCGGGCTGGCGTGAGAAGCCGCAGACCTCAACGCTACATCCGCGCCCTCTGTGATTTGCAAAAGCGATAAGCTAAACATGCCCTAGACGTTTTCCCCCGCGCCATTCGAGCGCCTACTGCCCACTGCCCTCTGCCTACTGCCTTCTGCCTTCCTTTATTGCCCGCCGTACTTCACCCAAATAGGGCTCGACCATGCCAGGTTGCGGTCCATCTGGGTGGCGCGCACATAGTACCAGCTCTCACCCGGGGAGGGTGCGTTGTCGGTGTACGTAAACTCCGCGTTTTGGGCGTTCGGTGATGTGGTAAAAACAAACTTCCCGTCTTTGACGATTTCCACGCGTTGCAGCGTGTCGGTTCCGAACACTTTCACTTTAAGACGAGGAGGGGCAGACGCGGCAAAGGCGTCGCCCATCAGGTATGTGCGGCCCTGCCCGTCCACCGCCTGGAAATCCAGGATGATGTTGTCCGTGGCGCCGTAGGCGTGGCGCTTGCGCATGGCCTCAACAATGTCGGTGCGGTCCATCGAGGGCGTATAAACCATGGTGTAGGAGCTATGCGTGGAGATGTGGTCGGAGCTCGATTCCACCCCCAACTTGTAGCCTTTGGCCAGGCCATTCCAATAGAATCCTGCCGCCTCATACTTTTCGTGGACGAGCACCTGATAGTTTGCACTTTCGTCTCGCGGCGATCCCTCGTACTCGTAATTGGCATGGTAGCCCTGATAGATTTCCACCAGCGGCTCGACCTCGGGATCGTTATCGCGATAGTCCGACCCTTGCTCGGTGGCCAGCGAATGTAACATGCAGATTCCCCGGTGCTGTTTCAAATAGGGGTACAGGATGGGGCCGCTCGCGACCTTGCCTTGGTCTTCCGCATCGCTGATGGGTAGAGTGCGAGTGCCGCGTTCGGCGAACACGACATTGCGATGGCCGTTGGGATAGCGCACGCTACGCTCGTACCCGAACAAGGGAGTGTAAAAATCCTTGATGTGGAACAGATCGATGGCCTTCTCGGTTCGCCACCAGGTGTACTCGTTGTCGCCGCCGGCGTTGTGATCGGAAATAATCCCCGTATCCATCGCCGCAGCATCCATCATGTAGCGGAAATAATCCTCCACCGAGCCATCGCCCGCGCCGTCGGCGGAGATTTCCGTGTGCCGGTGGAAGTCGCCGCGTAGAACCCGGAGCGAGGTGTCGTTCAGCGTGAGGCGATAAGCGCGAACGCGGGCAACATCCTCGCGCTCGTGGGGATGCACCGGCGGAGACCCCTCCTTGGCCTCTTCGAACTTTTCCAATTGCAGAGGTGGCGCCATGGCCTCGATCAAGACAGGTGCGGCGTCAATTTCCAGAACCCCGGGGCGATGTGCGCCTGTGCCGACGGCGCCGCCGGCGTTGGAAGGTTGAAAACCCGAAGCGGGGCCAAACGGCTGGTTATTGTTGATCCAAGCCATCCAGATTCCCGGGGTGCCAGGAGCGATCTGGAAGGTTCCGTCGGGGCGCGAACTGGTTTCCGGGATGGGCACGAGGTCTGTCCAATGGTCGCCTTCATAGCTGGTCAGGAAATTTTCCCACCGTCCGTTAAGGGCCCAATAATCGACCCGGGTTTCATCCGTACTGGTGCGGATCTGCAAGGCAGCCCAGATCCTCCCGCGAGCGTCACAGGCAAGGCGCGGCGATTCGTTATAGCGGTTATAGCGTGTAGGGATGGCAGCCCGCAGGTCACCAAGTGGTTGTTTCCAGACTCCGTTCTCAAGCACCGCCACACGAGGATGGCGGTTAGCGTACAGGGTGGTACCGCGGGACTGGTCGTCGCGGTTCCAATCCTTGCCCCAATTGTCGCCGGACTCGTCCCAGGCCAGCCACACCCGTCCGGCGCCGTCAACGGCCACCGACACGTGCGCTTGAAATTTCCCCGATTGCGTTACCTGCTGAATGGGTTCCATCGATCCATCGGCGTTCACCTTGCGCAGAAAGACATCGTAGTTGCCCGTGCGATAACTGTCCCACGCGATGTAGAGGTTGCCGGCGGAGTCGCCGGCGGCATCGGGCATCCACGCGCTCGGTCCACTGATTTCCGCGGGCTTTGACCAATCATTACCGTGCAGGGTGCTGAGCAGAACATGCGATTGGCCGCCCTGGTAACCGATCCACACGAGGTGCAGCGCGCCGCTCGGGTCGGCGACAAGCCGGTGAAAAATATTGGGATGATCCGCGTTGGTCAGCTTTCGCCGCGCCGTCCACTTTTGGCCGTCAAACGTTCGCGCGTAGAGGTCTCAATCCTCGCCCGTCCTTTCCGACCAGACCACCCAGATCTTCCCTACGGAATCTTCCCCCACGGCGGTGTGAAAGACGTCACCCTTTTCGTCCGTCATGCGAACTGGTTCTGACCAGCCCGACGCCGTCGAATAGCGCACGTAGACCTGATCTCCGAGGTCCTGGTAAGCCTGCCAGGCGACCCAGACCACGCCCTTGCGCGTGACGCACATCGAGGGATAGTCGTGCTCCTCGGGATTCGCGCCCTGGGGAATGGGGGAGATTTGTTGCGGAGTGGGTGTGCGTTGCACCGCCACATCGCCGTCGCGGAAGGAAAGCGCGCGGCCGTACTCGAGTTCCTGCAACCCGAACCGGAAGTCACCCTGAGCAGTCCGCACCTTGGCCCGTGCTGTGGGCGGTGCTTCCACCGTCACTGTCACTCCGGCGGGAACAAAGTTGACGACGCGCTCCGCGGTATCCAATGGGCGAGGGGAATCGGGCTGATTTTCAAACTGAATGTGCTTGATGTGTACTTTCCAACTCCCATCGGAGTTTACCGCATCCTCCTTGAAGAGGCGCCATGGCATCACCGTTACTACTTTGCCCGCGTCCAGCGTCACGGAACCGGAGTAGTCGGCAAGCCGCTCCTGCCTTTCCCCAAAGACGATGCGGAAGCTGAGTGTTTTGTCCGGCAGCGGCGCCGACGCTTGGATCGGTGTGGACCGGTCCCGGGGAATCAATGCCAGAATTCCGATAAACGCGATGATCGAGATCGCGCCGATTTTTCGCATGGGGAGTTCCTCCCAATGGATAGCCCGAATTCCGTTCGCACGGAAATGGTACCACCAAAACTCTGTCTTTTGAGCAGGGTCTGAGAACCTTCACCAGGGAGGCACAGAGTTTACCGAGAGCCACGGAATCATATGGACGAACTTGGGCGTGCGTGCTAGAAATCTAAGGGCCGGCATTTTTGCGCCACAGAATCTGCCTTTCCGCCTTGGCAGCGTAACGCGACCGCCCGAGGCGGCAATCGGGTGAAACTCTCTATGTCTGCAAAACGCATTCTGATTACCAACGACGACGGGATAAACGCTCCGGGAATCAAAGCGCTTGAACAGGGCCTGTCTGCCGTCGGTGAGGTGACGGTCATAGCTCCGGACCGCGAGATGAGCGCTACCAGTCAATCGATCAGCCTGCACACGCCCTTGCGCATCCATCGGATTAACGACCGGCATTATGGGATCAACGGGACTCCCGCTGATTCGGTGATTCTGGCTCTGTACAAGATTCTGCCGCAGCGGCCCGACTTGGTGGTGAGTGGAATCAATCCGGGCGGAAATCTGGGGGAAAACGTGGTCTATTCCGGAACCGTGGGCGGGGCGAATGAAGGGGCCGTGCATGGCGTTCCGTCTTTCGCCATTTCCCTGGTGTCGCGGAAGGATCTGGATTTTTCCTGTGCTACGGCTTTCGCAGCGCAACTTGCCACCAAGATCTTGAAAGAAGGCTTGGAGCCGGGAGTGTGCCTGAACGTGAACGTGCCGCCCGGTGAAGTGCGTGGTGTGCGCATCACCCGCCAGAGCCAGAAGATTTCGCAAAATCTGGTCATGGAACAAAAGGACCCGCGCGGGCGTCCGCACTACTGGCTCGATGAGACGGTGGAGTTCGGCGAAGTCGAGCCGGATTCCGATTATGGGGCCGTCCAAGCGGGCGAGATTTCCGTGACTCCGCTTCAGGTTGACCGCACGCATTACCCCAGCCTCAATCATATTTCTCGTTGGCTCCCGGCGCTGCAAGGGAAGAGGTAGCCGCGGCGCACCTCCTCCCCATGACACGGCTTCGTGAAATGGGGTGCTGTCCTAATTTCGGATGCACCGCCACGCGTTTTTCCGCAAGCTCTTCAGCCCGGCACTTGCCGCCCTAAAGGACGGCGCTACGTTCAAATTAGACTGCACCCGAAATCGCTTCCCTTTTTTCCCAAGGCGGAGTATTTCTAGCTTGCCGGTCGAGTGGTCCTGACCCGTATCTGGGAGGTATTCGCTATGGAGTTGTCACGTCGCATTCGTATTGCTGCAATCATCTTGTTCGCACTTGTCGCAGTCTGGCCGGCGTTCCGGAGTAATGGGCAACCTTCGGTGATAGCGCCTATCTATGGCCGCTTGAGTGCGTCCGACTCGTTGCGGGCCGTCAGGCTCACCTTGGCTCTAGGTGGGTCGTTGACGCAGGCAAGTGATTTTCTGTCGGCCGACCCGGCAGGTTGGGTAGATATCATGCCGCACGGCTCCCTCCAGGGTTGGACGCGCGTGGCCATCCCTCCCGACAAAGCACTCGATCCGGTAAGCCAGTGGAAGCTCGCGAAAGATAATGGAACCATTATTTGCGAGGGTAATCACGGGCACGAATGGCTGCGTTACGATCGCGAGCTCGCGAATTTTCTTCTCCACGTGGAATGGCGCTTTGAAAAGCGCGAGGGGATGAAAGGGTACAACAGCGGAGTCTTCGTGCGGAACGACCTGAATGGCCGAGTTTGGCACCAAGCGCAGGTGGGAACCCTGGCGTTCATTTTCGGCCAAACGCTGCTCCACGGGGAATTGTCCCCGATTTACGATGAGTTGTGGAAGAACCCTCCCGCGGAAGTTAATCCTCTGCACCCCATCGGTGAGTGGAACACCTACGAAATTCGCTGCGATGGCCCGAAGATCATTCTCTGGGTCAACGATCACTTGACCGATCAATTCGATGCGCCCGAGGTTCCCAAAGGTTATTTCGGCCTGGAGGCGGAGGGCTATAAGATCGAGTTTCGAAATATCAAATTGAAAACGTTGCCCTGACACGCGGATGCGCAGCTTTGATGGAGAGCGGGAGCTTGCTGCCGCTTTCCTCCCCCCGCCCGCGAGCGTGCTCGGCGGGCGGGGGTTTGTGGCGTTCGAATGGCCGTTCCCCATCGGACTTTCAAAGATCACAGCATACATCACAGTCACCGCTCCGCGACTAGTAATGGAGAATCGGTAAACCCTACGCCGTTACCGGTGGGTATCCCGCGACGGCGCACAGCTAACAGCAATGCATGTTGCCCAAGTACGGATGGGCGAAGATTGCTTGCTGAACAGTGCTTGCCGTAGCGCGGGGGGTTGTTGGGTTGTATAATCCCTCTCCGATGAGGCTTCGCACAGGCACTCAGAAGAAGCCCTGTAACGTTCCTCAATCAAACCACGAATGGTTAGGTGAAGACCTTGGTGCTGCGCGACGCTCTTCTGCACAAACTGATTTCCGGCGAGATTCGTATTAAAGGCGCCGAACGCCCCGCACGGGAGATAATGTAGGGATGCCAACTACACCCCAACAAATCGACTTGTGGCGGCAGGTACCTTCCGAGAACCAACGGCTGGAATTTAAGGAAGCGAAAAACCAGTTCGATAACCACACGCTCTACAAGTATTGCGTCGCAATCGCAAATGAAGGTGGCGGAATCCTACTGCTCGGAATTAAGGACCAGCCGCCGCGCCCGGTTGTCGGGACAAAGGCTTTTCGTGACCCTGTGGAGATGGCGGAAAAGCTGTTCACGGCGGTCGGCTTCCGAGTGGACATTGAGGAGGTGGCACATCCCGACGGACGTGTACTGGTGTTCCACATCCCTTCCCGTCCCCGAGGGACTGCGTATCAGCTCGAAGGAGCATACCTGATGCGCTCTGGCCAGGCGTTAGTACCGATGTCCGAAGATCAACTCAGGCGAATCTTTGCTGAGGGAGAGCCCAACTGGATCGAGGAACACTCCAGAACAGATCTCGACACTCAACAAGTAGTGGAGCTGCTAGACACCCAAACGTTTTTTGAGCTCTTCAAACTCCCTTACCCCACTGACCGTGCCGGCGTCATTGAGCGTCTGGTTCAAGAAAGGCTGATCGATGAGATGGGAGGCGCTTACGGAATTCGGCGCCTGGGTGCCCTCACCCTGGCGAAGCGGCTAGGCGATTTTCCCGAGCTCACTCGCAAAGCCCCACGCGTGGTGGTCTACATAGGTACTTCGAAGCTTGAGACGAAGCTCGATCAACCTGGAACGAAGGGCTATGCAGTTGGTTTCCAGGGCTTAGTGCGCTTCACTATGGCCCAGCTTCCTCAAAACGAAGTGATTGAGGACGCCCTGCGAAAAGAGGTGAAGCTCATCCCTGAGATTGCCGTGCGCGAGTTAATTGCGAATGCTCTAATCCATCAAGATTTCTCCGTTCGAGGGGCTTCCGTTATGGTGGAGGTGTACAGTAACCGCCTCGAAATTTCGAATCCGGGTGAACCTGTAGTGCCCGTTGAGAGGTTTATTGATGGGTATCAGTCGCGGAACGAGCGCCTCGCCGATCTGATGAGGAGGGCGGGTATTTGCGAGGAAAAGAGCAGCGGTATCGACAAGGTCGTTCATGCTGCGGAGGTCTTCCAATTGCCGGCGCCAGATTTCCGCGCGGGACATCGCCGCACTGTTGTAACGATTTATGGCCCGCGTGATTTTGAGGAAATGGACCGGGATGATCGTATTCGGGCGTGCTACCAGCACTGTGCGCTGAGGTGGGTCATGTCCGAGCGGATGACGAACCAGTCGCTTCGCGAAAGATTTCACCTGCCCGAGAATAAGAGCGCGAGTGTCTCCCAAGTGATAGCCGCGGCTATTGAGGCTGGGATGATTAAGCAGGATGAAAGAGTCGGAGGCTCTCGGAAGTACGCCCGATATTTGCCATTCTGGGCCTGAGTCTATTTAAAATCTAGTGTGTGGGAGGGAACTGGATTCATTCAAGTCATTAGATCAAAAGGACTTGTTTATTTAAGCGTTTGCCCATGCTCCGAAGACTCACCCGGCTTGATTCTCCGTCCCCCGTCATTCGTAATCGCGATCTGTACTCCCCCCTCGTGGGTGGCATGAGCGTGGGATACGCTAGGCGAGTAACTTCGCCGGTGGCGCATGCACTGGTTTGGATGTATGCGCCGGTTGGTCCATCAACTGACGGATGGAGGCCTGGGCACGCCGATGGTCTCGGCACAGGCTTGTAAGGATCGCTGACATGAACTGCAATGTCGGTGCCACCCGCGAGTGGTCAGCGGCGGGGGCTGGCCGCCCGCCCACTCGAGGGCCTTGTCAGGCGGCGGGTGGCCTGGGATATTTGCAGCAGAGATCGGAGGGCTTCGTTCACTGCCGCCGAGCTGCGGAACGCCTTGGCCACGTCCGGCTCCAGCACCGCAACGTTCGCGCCTTCCCTCGTGACCGTCTCCAGATCCTGTTCCTTGGGTCGCATTACGATTTGAACTTGCCGGTTGAGGGCTTTCGCAATGCGATTCAACATGGATAAAGAGTGCCCTTCGTAATCCGCATCTTCCAGGCGGCTGATGACGGATTGGGTTGTTTCTATCCGTTCCGCCAGCTCTTTCTGACTGAGCCCAGCTTGCTCGCGAAGTTCGTAGATGGTGCGTGCAACTTCGGCGTTCACCCGCTCCCGTTCCAGAG
>JBKQVI010000340.1:0-21204 GCA_052139985.1 Terriglobia bacterium | reverse complement strand
TTGAAGGGGTTGTCGCCCTCATCTACGGGCACAGTTGGTTTCGATTCTTCTGCTGCCTTCGCACCATTCCCGTTCTGGGGCGCCCGGTCCAGAATTTGCATTTGATTGGCCACGACTTCGACTGCGGTACGCTTTTCGCCTTCAGGGCCTTTCCACTTCCGGGTCTGCAACCGGCCTTCCAGGTAAATGTGTCGGCCGATGCTCAGGTACTCGCCACATACCTCCGCCAGGCGGGCGAAACAGACGATTTGAAACCACTCCACGCGCTCTCGGGGAGTGCCTGCGGGGTCTTTCCACCTCTCGTTAACCGCAAGGCTGAACGTGCAGACGGGCTTGCCCTGCTGGCTGAATTTAAGTTCCGGCGAATCCCCCAGAAACCCGATAAGCGTCACTCTATTCACACATTGGCACACGAGTTGTGTCCTCCTTCCTCATCGAAGCGGAACTTGCGGCTAACGCGGTCACCCGCCAGCGCGTCCATCTGAGTGGCGAGTTCCGCCATGCCCTCCCGTACACGGGAGCGAATCAGCGGCATATTCCGCAAGGCATCCGTGCTCACGCCCTCCAGCAGGGCTCGCGCCTTATCAACCTGCTCCTTCAAATCCCGGTCGTCCACCACGTTGCGCAAGTCGAACGTCGCCAGGAAATCACGCAGCTTTTGCAAGGTTGATTCCCGCAGACGTTGTGGCTTGCCGTCGGGTTGGTCAGCAAGCCGGTCGCGGAGGTGACTCACCAGTTCCATCAGCGAAGCACGCATCACCTGCTGGACTTCCGCGCAAGCCTCCGACATGGCCTGAACAGCCTTATCGCGTTCCGTCTGGAACATCCGGGCGGAAATCTCCCGAAGCTGTTCCGGCACGCCGTAGCTGACGTATTGCCAAGTGAAGGTGAAGCGGGAACGCACTTCCTCCACCGGGGGATAGTCAGCCGGGTTATGGAGCGTGCGCAGTCGCCCGGCGGCCTCTTGGCAGAGGCGGGGATAGGCGAAGAGGAACACTTCCACCAACACCCGGCGTTTCTCCCTGAACTCGTTCAACCTTTCATCCACCATCTCCAGCAACCCCAGCGGTAGAAGATGAATGCCCACCTCGAACGGCAGGCACGTATCGTAAAGGAAGCGGCGAACGTCGCCATCGAGTGTTCTGATGGCTTGAAGTTCCGGCGAGTCGAGCAGCGTTTTCGCCACCCGGATGAGTTCCTTGTCGGCGTCCACTTCAACCTGAGATGAACTCACCTTTCGACTATTGCCCAGCAAGCCCAGGTGAAGCTTGATGAAGACCGTTTTCCTGGCAAGGTCGGCGCCAGGCTCCTGGATTTCCAGAATTGGTAATACTGTTGCCATATTTCCCTCCTTTGTGTAGTTGGAATTGTTCAGACAGTACGCAGATTCTTATGGGGCCAAGTTACTAGGGATTGGAAGGGAGGCAGAGCCGTCGCTGAGCTGACAAAACCGACCGTCAGTGGTTGACCGGTGTGACTCGAAGAATCCCTCGCTCTGTGCCCGCTTGCAACCGAAAGGTATACGGGACGCCGACAAGTTTGACCGACACCAAATGGCACTGTGGGCCTTCCCGCGTTTACTTCAGCAGCGGGCGGGTCGCAAGCAGGTGCATTAATTCGAGCGCACCGCTCAAGGTGAAAACCCGTGTGGCACTTCGCACGGATGGCTTTTCCTGGAAGTGCTACAATACGCGCGACTCGCAGATTGATTCCTGTTCCCCGGAGGTTCCTATGGCGCATCGACCCGTCGCGAGCATTCTGATTCTCACAGCAATCATGATTCTGGCACCGCCTGCCAAGGGGCAGCAAAATCTGAAATCCAACAACGATGGCGCACGCGTCGCCCACGGCGAGGCGCTTGCAAAGAAGGGGGACTTGGACGGGGCGATTGCTGAGTTTCGCGAGGCGCTGCGCCTGAACCCGCAAAGTGAGAACGCCCACGTCAACCTCGGCGAGGCGCTTGGAATGAAGGGGGACTTTGACGGGGCGATTGCCGAAGAGCGTGAGGCGCTACGCCTGGACCCGAAGAACGGAGATGCCCATTTCCTCCTCGGCCGGGCGCTTGCGGCGAAGAGGGATTGGGATGGGGCCGTTGCGGAGTACCGGGAGGCGCTGCGCCTGAATCCCAACAACGGAAATGCCCATTACCACCTCGGCCGGGCGCTTGCGGCAAAGGGGGATTTGGACGGGGTGATGGTGGAGGAACGCGAGGCGGTCCGCCTGAACCCCAACGACGGAAATCCCCATTTCCTCCTTGGCGTGGCGCTTGCGACGAAAGGAGATTTGGACGGGGCGATGGCAGAGTATCGCGAGGCACTCCGCCTGAACCCGAACAACGGCGGTGCACACGCAAACCTCGGCGAGATGCTTGCGAAGAAAGGGAATTGGGACGGGGCGATGGCGGAAGAGCGCGAGGCGGTCCGCCTGAACTCCAACAACGCAATTGCCCATAACCTCCTCGGCATGGTGCTTGAAAGGAAAGGCAACTACGAGGAAGCCCTGGGGGAATATCGGGTGGCCCACGAACTCGCCCCTCAAAATCCCGCCTTCCGCGAAGACTTTGAACGCCTTTCGAAGCGGCTGAACCACTAAGGCCTGGGACCGAACTGCGTGGTGACCAGGGTAGGAAAGCATCTTGAAATCGGCGAGTACGACGAAGTTTCCCTATCCTTGCGGTGGATAGGGCCCGTGACCTTGTCGTCATCGGACTCAAGGCGGGGGAGACTGACGAGCAGGCGTCCAGTCAATTCTTGCGATACGTGGTGTGGGTGGCCAAACAAGTCAAACCTCGGATTTTGAGGGTGGCATGACGGTGACTGGCCCCCCAAAATCCCGGATGACACGCCGGCCAGCCGCAGCAGTTTCCTCTTCGTAGCGGTAGACGCCCGGCATAGAAGCGCTGATGAACTTCCCGGAGGCCATCTGGCGTAGCGCCTTGATTTGCTCAGCCGCGGAGCGCGCTACCGGCACGATGTAACGCGATGCCTGGGCGAGAGATATTCCCAACCGATGTGCCTTCCGGCAGCACTCTTTGATTTCCGCTCCGGTCCAGGCTTCGTCATTTGGCAGCTCGCCCGACATGCCGTACTTCTTGAGGTAGATTCGCCAGATTGTTTCCCGTTCGCCAGCCGTTGGCAGGTCAAAGAAGAACGTGCCCAGCGTGAAGCGCCTGCGCAGTTCGGGTGGCAAGCTCGCTATGGAATTGCAAGTCGCAATGAACAGCATCCGCCCTTGCGAAACCGCGTCGATGATTTGAAGCGCGGTGCGCAGACGCTCAGTCGAAGCACCGACCAGAGAACTCTCCATTGCGGGTAGGTCAAAAGCAATCGTTGGAATTCCCGCTGTACCCCCGGTGGCCTTCGCGGCTGCACTCTTGGCTGCCCCGGCTGGACCGACAAATACCAAGCCATCCGCTTCCCGGTCCTGCATGTAGGTGAGTATCGTTCCCGTCATTTCCGTCTTAACACCGGAGAGGTCGGTGCCCGTTCCCGCAAACGCCTTCTCAATCTCATCAATGAACACGACGACGCGGGGAGGCTCGATGCCAGCGAGTACCGCCCGCAGGAAGCTTTTGACGTTCTCAACCCCGCCAATATCATCGAAGGTCTCGCCGCCTCGCCACACTGACAGGCCAGGTGTTTGCTCAATGATTTGGCGCTTGCGCTCCCAGAGGTCTTCGGTATCAAGTTGGCGCTTGACCAACGATATCGCCAGTGCTTGTTCTGCCGGGAAAGCGGCCAGGCCAATCAGGGCATCTACCGCCTTTACGACTACCGGGCGTTCGGGCTCGCTCAAGTTGGCTGCATTGAAGGTCTCTCGAACAATCTGCTCCAGGTGGGCAGTGGAAGGCAGGGGCTCATCGAGGATGAGAACGTCCTGGCCCAACTCCTGCGGCAGTGTGGCGCCAGGTGCTGTCAGCAATACCAGCATCCGGCCCGTCGCCTTGAAAGAATCTCGCAGGTCCCAAATGCCTTGCATAACGCCCGGGTCATTCCAGAAGCGGTGGGCGTTCGAGTAGAGCAGCAGCCCGTCATCGCAAAGCTGTTGGGCCAAGGACAGGGCATCCACTGGCCCAATGGTCGCAGCCTGACGTTCGCCCAGCATGCGCGCCAGTTCGTCGCCACTGTCCCGGCCAATTGCATAGAGGCCGCGGACAATATCCCAGCCAAGAAGGGGTGGAATCTTGCGGCCTTGCCTGAGAGTCTCGGTGACGAAATGCGTGGTGCTGGCGGGGTCCGCCGTGCGTATTGCCACCAGCGGGGTTGATACGCAGCGCGCTGCCTCGAACGCCGACGTAAACTCCTCCATAGACCGAATCATACAGATTCTCCTTTCGAGAAACGACGTTTGAGGGGAAAGGTAATGGGGAAAACCGAAGGAGGTTCCTACCAGGGCAAGCCGAGGGTTGGGAATCCCGTGACATCCGCCCGACCGTCTTCATTGATGGTGACTTCAGTTAGCTCTTCGCTGAAATCGGTAGGACTGTAGCGGTTGGTAAATAGCCGCAGAACCTGATTTCGGCTTGTGCGCAGCGGCATCTTGCTTGGCTGAGCCTGATTGAAGCGCCCGAGGATGGCAAAGTCGAGGTGCCCACGGATTTCTTGCCAGAGGCGCTTACGACGTTGTTCGGAAGAACCATTGTCCCAAATCCAATATTGACCCTGGTCGAGTTCGCGTTCCGCATAGCCGCTGAACATGCCGAAACTTAGCTCTGGCGCTTGCCGACGCAGGCGTTGAATCAATCGCAGCAGGCTGTTCGCTTGCTGCATGGGCTCGCCACCGGAAAAGGTTATGCCTTCCAATTTATGTTCCTGGCGCGCCCGCAGCACTTCCTGAGTTGCGGCATCAACCGTGATTTCCGCGCCTTGAAACGGATGAGTTCGCGGGTTCCAACAGCCGACACAACCGACTTTGCAACCCTGGAAAAACACCACCGCCCGCAGGCTTGGCCCGTTAGCGCGGCTGGCGGGAATCAACGCATGAAGCAGCATGTCGGGCCTCCTTCAGCGCTGGCTCTTCTCTTGCTCAACCACGCGGCCGGTGAAGTAGGCAGGCTTCTTCCGCTCCACCTTCACCAAATCCCCGGCGCGGAAGTCATCAAAGACCTTCTCACAGCTTTTGCCCGCGAAGCCTTCGAGGTCCAGCGTAGAATTTCCCCACTCGTCAATCACGATAGTGATGGTCTTTTCCTGCATGGTCGATTACCTCCGTGTCGCAAACTGCAACCGTACCTGCTGCCCCTCTTTGGTCTGGACCACTTCACGGCCCTTCAGGACGTAGCCCTTGGTCCGTGCCACGGCCATGGTCTGCTTCTCCTTATAAAGTTGCTGCACCTGCCCCAGCCACTTCGCTCCGTAGCCGTGGTACTCATCCAGTTCATCTTTGACCATCGAGAACTGGCCGTCCGGCTGGCGCGTGAACCCGATATCACCGTATGCCCCTCGGAGATGCTGGCGTCGGAGAATGATGTTTGCGGGTTTCGCTTCTTGCTCCGCATAATACGAGTTTAGTTGGGCACCCTCGGCGTGAACCTCAACCTCGTAGCCCATCGCTTTGAGTGCCCCGACGAGGTATTTCTCCTCCCGTAAGACGGTTTGAGTCTGGCCATACTTCGACATTCGATGCCTCCTTGTTCTGTACGTGTACGTAAACCCGCGGACAACCCAACGCTGACCGAATCATGTCGCTCGTGCAGCCGGCCCAGCAGATGTACTTGCGAGGGTCCTCGATTGAAATCGAGAGATTATCCCCGCTGCGGTCGTGCCCATCTTCCGCGCAGGATGGGCACCGAGTGACGTTGTTGTGGCCCACCGTGCGGAGCTTGGTGTCGATGTGGTCAAGAATCCGGAATTCTGAGGCTCCCATGTGCAGCCTGACCACACGTTCAGGCTTCGGCTCTGGCGGGAGAAGCTGAGGTGGGATGGGCTTCCCTGCAATCAACCGCGCAAGTTGGTTACCGGTCATCTTGGGAAGCGAATTCAGGTAGCACATCTGGTTCTCAAGGTCTTCATCCGCCCCGTCAAACCAGAAGCGCTGACTCGCGCCCCGGTGAACGCCCAGCGGTCCCCGGATGGCATTGCCGTACCGGCCGGGCTTCAACGCGTCGTGCTTGGGGAAGATTTCAACCCCTTCCTTCCTGCTGCTCTTAACTGAGATACCCAACTGCCCGGCAAGGCCGCAAACGTACATGCGGCAGTCACGGGCTGGGAGCCCCTCCGCCATGAATATCCAGAGATGTCCGCCACGACGGCTTTTCTCAAATGCAGACTCCACCCCCTCCTGTTTCAGATAGAAGTTGAGCTTCAGGAGGTCTGTGCGCGCATTCTCATAATCCGCGTCGATGGCCACCCACTTGGAGCATTGGGTGGCAGGGTTGATGGCGTAGAGGCCGATGGTGATTTCACCTTCGAGGTGGCGACGGATTGTGTCTAGTGTGAGGCTGAGCCCTTGACCGGTTTTCTTGTCCTTGGGGCGGTAGTAGTAATGCCGGGAACCTTCCGGGTGCGGCCGGTTGGATTGGAGGGTGTAGGCCCGGCGATTGACGAAGAGGTGAAAGTAATCCGCCACCACGCTGGCGGACGTGTTGAGACGAAGGCTCCGCATTCTCTCCTCCGTGAATTCAGGTGGACCAAAAACGTTTGTCTTTGCCTTTTGTTCGCCTTATAATCACTTAGATAAGGAGGCCGTATGAATAGCGATAGCTCTTGCGACAGAACATCGGAGGGCGTAGCCCGGGCTGCTGGCGAGCTGCTGAAGACCGCCCGCTCGAAGAAGGTCCGACGCGTGGCAGGTTCCGCCTTAAGGAATCGTCGAGGGAATTCAAAGCGTGGTTCCAAGCGGAACTCTGCGCGTTAGTTATTCCGAACTAGGGTTCACACGGACCCGTTCTTTGCCCCGGGAATCGTTGGAATGCGTCGCCGGTGTCCAACACTCGGGGCGACAGTGAAAAGGGGAGGTCAGATGCCCATCATTTCGCTTACTGATTTCGTTGATTTCGCCATCAAGTCTGGAACACCGAAGCTAACGAAGGTCCGTACTATCAAAAGCAGACCCGAATATGAGCCCGCCTTCGATTATTGGAAGCAACTTCGAGAAGGAATTTGTGACTTTCACCGTGACGGTGCCAAGAGCAAGGCCGACCTTGACGAAGTCGTAGAGTCACTTCAAAACACCAGAAAGGTGGGACGCTATTCCGCGGCCCTCAAGGGTTACAAGAGGTTCTTGGGGGCGAGCGAGACCCGTTGGCTCAATCCTCCGAGCGGCAAATGGTCGTTTGGTGACCTGACAGTGAGAGTAAATCCTGAACTGGGCTTGCGGATTGATACCGACCGGTATCTAATCAAGCTGTATTTCAAGGACGAAGCTCCTACTAAGAATCGTGTGCAAATTGTGATGAAGATGATGAACACTGTCCTGGGTAATCAGGTCAAAGACGGCACACAAATGGCTGTGCTTGACGTTTCAAAGGGAAAGCTCATCCTGCAAACAGCATCCATCCCAGGACTTTCGGCTCTACTTGAAGGAGAGGCTGCCGCATTCCTGCAGATGTGGAAGGCACTGCCCTGAGTATTGGTGGTGGAGTTCCACCGACTTTCTGATAACGGTGCGCGGCTCTCATTGGGCCATGAGTTCAGCGGCCGCTCTCAACTTCGGGATGTCAGCCTCCGTCATGCGGCCGACGTCACCGTATTTGAATGTACCGCCACTTGCCCATTCCACCACATCGCCGATGGCCTGCTTCTTAGTCGTGGCAACACGCCGTGCAGCCGTGAGGAACTCGTTGCGAAGCTGATTGAAACCCGAACCTCTATTGCCATTGTTCAGTGCAGGCGAAGAGGTGGTCGCGGTGGCCTGTGGTTTGGCAGACCCGTTTCCACCAGAAACCCTATTGCCGTTTCCGGAGGCTGGAGGCTCATCTGGCGAGTCCGGTGGAGCGCAACCAGGAGTTATCTCCGCAGGAGAATTGGCTTCGGTGGATTCGGTCGTTGGCGGGCCATTCTGCGACGGTGGATAAAACTCAGCCGCGACCTCCGGCGCCTGCTCTTGCTCGTCCTCCACCACCTCCAAGACCTTGCCAGTTGACCCGAGAATCTTTCGAGTCTCTGCGAACAGCCGGGCATTCTCCGTGAGGTTGGCGATTAGTTTCTGCATGTCCTCGCCCTCGACTTCGAGGCTCAGCGCCCAGATTGATGAAGTCTTCTTCCTCTTTTCCTTCCGGTCGAAGTAGGTGGCTTCCTCCGGGCGAACTGTCAACTGGGCGGTGATGCCGGCCAGACGACCGCCCGTGAAGGTTTGGATTTCCTGCAAGGCGGAGTGTATCTGGCGAATGGAGCGATACGAGCAGGTGTGGATGCGGCAGACGCTCCCCAGCCGGGGGAAATCCGCCAGCACAAAGCGTAAGTCCCCGCCGGGTTTGCATTGCCCACTCAAAAGCTCCGGACAGCCGCTTCCGCAGGTGGTCCAAGATTCGCCACCAGGTTTCTCAGCCGTGCGCCGGGTGGCCGAGGTGCCGTCGCCCCAGCACTTCCGTTCGGTGGCTGTCCACCAAGCGTAGGACGTGGGGAATACATTCTCGATGTCATCGTCGATTAGCATGATGTGGAGTTCGCGGCACTCGGCTCCGTAGTGCTCGGTTAGTTCCGGGTCGGCTTCCCACCCGACCCGGTTTGCCGACTTCTTCTTGCGCAGGAAAACGAAGTGGTCGAGCTTCGTGGGATGGTTGCGGTCTCCGTTGGGCGGCAACCCGATGGAGACCTTGGTGGAAACGGACAGCCGCTGAACGACACGACCGTCTTGGTCGTGCGTGACGCCAATAATCATGGGGAATCCTCCTCTTCATGTGGAGTTCACCTTCTGCGGGACAGGACGGAAGGGTGGACTATTGTTCTTCAGCCCCCCGCACCGGCTGCCATGGATAGAGTGCGTGGTTCTGAGACTTCAGCCTGGCGTGGGTTTAGCACGGAATCCACACGGGCCTTCAATCGCTGCAGAGCCACCGAATGAATCTGAGAGACCCGTGATTCGTCTACATGCAGACGCGCGGCAATCTGCCGCATGGTGAGCCCGTGCCGATAGAGAAGCGTGATTATCTCCCGCTCACGGTCCCGCAGCCGAGAGAGCGCGTGGTCAAGAATTTCGTGCTGTTCGTGGCGGTAACAGAGGTGAAACGCATCGTCACGGCCGTCAGTCAGAAGCTCCGCGTCAGTCGATTGCAGCTTCAAGGTCGGCCCTGCCGTAACGACGCGCGAACCGCAGTCAAATCCCATGCTCTGGACCTCGGTTAATGCCTGGTGCCACTCCCCGAGCTGCATTCCCAGTGCTGTGGCCATCTCCTCGTCCTGGACTGGTCGCCCAAGCTTGCTCTCCAGTTCGCGACGGAGCGTTTGGACTGTTTTGTTCTTTCGGCGCATGTCTCGGCTGGCGGTATCGGCCCTGCGGAGGCCGTCCAGAATGGCTCCGCGAACCCGATGGCGAGCGTAACTCCCCAACTTCACTCCCTTGCTCGGGTCAAACTTAGCGACGGCATCTACCAATCCCAAGACGCCGTTGGCGGCCAATTCATCGACCTCGACCTGGGCAGGCAGGTGTTTGCGAATGTTGAAGGCGACGCGCTGCACTAAGGGAAGCATTTCAACCAGCAGGCTCTCCCTGCTATTGTGGCGATTGAATCGCGGTCTTGGTCCCTCCGCCTTGCAGCCACGGGGCGCTGCGCCTTTCATGGCCCGCTGGCGGGACTCAACCGCGCTCCTAGTTTTCTCTATTGTTCGTCTTGTGTTGAGTTCCTCTTTCACGGTGTTTCTCCTTTTCTGGCCCGGTTGCCACGGAAAACGCAAAGGCGAGTGCGGGGGTTGAATGCCAAGTTTGGTTTTTCGTGGAAGGCCAAGAGGGTTGTCGTTAGGGCTTTCGTCCGGGCAGTGGCTGTCACCACCTCGCCGCGTTCATGCAAACAGAGGGGCTAGAAGAGGGTTGTGAGCGGGAAAATGCATGGCAGATGGTGGAAGCGAATCTGACGCATTGAAGTAACAAGCCTGCGCAAGGTGGGCGGCTTTAAGAATGGGTTGACTAAAAGCGGGGACTCCGTCGGTTCTAGGCGCGCCTACTGAGGCCCTGTCGGGGAAAAGTATTTCTGCATCTTCCAGGGTCAGCAGTTATTGAACCCGTCGCTGGAAGACCTGCCTGCCCGGTATGGGAAATCGACGTTGCCAGTGTTACCTAACTGCCAGACCGACCTGGGAGCTATCGAGATATATCTCTGACACACATGCCCCTCCGTTGCAATCCTCGGGTTTGTCCACAATAAGAATAATAAGTGACCGTGGTGAGACAAATACATCGGAGCGGATGGGCTTCAAATTGGGGGGAATGCTCCCTTGGACCGGTTGACCGTAATCCTTCTTCAATTTCTCCAGCGTTTCGTCGTACCATGAATCTGGATAGTCCAAATTGATAGTCCTAGTTTCAACCAGTTTCCCTTCCTTGAAGTAATACCAGTTGTTGTCTCTTATTCCCATCGCGTGGCCTCGGCAAACGAATGCATTTGTGTCGACCTCCTCCAGTTTCATGTCTGGGTCGTTTGCGGCCATCCTGTGGAAAGCCTGTAACACCTCCTCTTTGCTCATGCCCCAGCGCATTCCCTGGTCATTATCCGCCGGCAAATTCGACGCAGGAGTGGGAGTTACAACGCAAACAGATACAGCCTGGGAACGGTCTGCATGGGGGTCTGGGAAATCTCCATAGAGATTCTTGTGCATTGGAACATCCTGAAAGATATTAAATCCTGATTTACAGAAAGCCTGTACAGTCGCCTTCTCATCGTCGCTAAAAGTCTGGTATTGCTGCTCGATGTACATTGGCTGATGGGATTCGGTCTCATTCTTGATTCTGCTCCTATCCACGGCGAGATTGGGACCTATCACCCACTCGTTTTGAGTTTGACATCGGAAGCCTGGCTTACAACAGCTTAGTTTGGTTATGTAGTCCCACTTAGGTAGATAAACTTGCACCTGGACCCATTTCGCCACTGGTATCCGTTCTACTTCAGGTGGGAGCCTCGGAAGTTGCTGTTCGACATCCGCATCAACACGCTGCGGTTGCCTACGGACCATCTTCGACTCCATACAGGCAGCCTCCCACCAGGCACTTCCCAGCGTACCTAGGATGGCCATCGCCGCCATCGGCAATGCAATCCATACTAGCCAGTTTCGCTTTCCCTTAGACGCCCACCGAATGTAGCCGATTAGCAACACCGCACACGGTATCAGCCACATTCCATAACCGTGAAAACGCCACGGTGCCCAATCGAGGCCACAATCGTTGGACCATTCTCGGAGAAACAGTACCGTTCCCCTTAAAGCGAGGAACGCCATGAGTAACCAGAAGAGAAACTTGACTCTTTTCCAACCAATGGACTGCACGACTTCTCCCACGCCTCTTTCCACCTGCCCGAAGATGTCGATGGAATCCTTTCGAGGCGATGGGAGTTGGCGGCAACCACAATGCGGACAAATTTCCGCTTTGCGCATTATTTGCTTTCCGCAGTCTTTGCAGAACTTCATGCCAGGGCCTTCCGGGGTCCCCGGAGGCAAAGGATTTCCCATACTCCTCCTTTGTTATACTTTGAGTCCTTTCATCACATATCTCGCCCTGCTGATTTCTACCTCCCCTCTCAAGCCACTTGGAGTCTTGACGCGCCAGAACCGATGGCTGCGCCCTCACGGGGTCTGCTCGATGTGCTTATAACCCTGATAGCAGCAATAGAAGAAGAAAAGCAGGGAAGGCACGAAGAACGTGGCGAGACTGACAACGAAAACAATGATATTGAAGAATATATAGGACCAACCGTTCTTATCCCCGACCACGAGGTTTCCCACGCCGTTCCAGAGGAAGTTGAGGCAAAGCAGTATCACCGTTTTGGAAGTCTTGTCGCTCCCGAACGATGATGCGGTCGAAGAACTGCTTGGGGTGGTCGCTCCACCGAATAGTCCTGCGCGAGGTGGTGGAAGCTGCCGGCAGCCGCAACGTGGGCAAATCTCCGCCCTGCGCAGAATTTGCTGTCCGCAGTCCATGCAGTACTTCATCTCGGGGGCAACCGGGGGCTCTTGCGGTGCGGGATTTCCCATAGTCCTCCTTTAGCACGCTCGGTTTCTAAGACTTTCCGGAAAGGCGCAGTGTTTGACGCTTCTGCGACTCGTTCCAGAACAAGCGGGTCTGATAACTTCATGGGGGCGGAAGCTGCCGACATCCACAATGAGGACATAGCTCCGCTCTCCAAAGTATCTTCTGCCCGCAGTCCATACAGTACTTCGTTTCATTGGCCGCTCGGGGTGCAGCCCCTCTCGACTCTACCTCCGTTGCCGCGTTCGCGCTCGCTGACTGCCTCCTACGAACCCATCTGAGAATCTTTGCTGGCCACGAGAAGTAAAATGGGATGACAATGAAAATGATAAACAAGATGACCAAATGCATAGGTTGCAAATAACCTTCCATCATCTCCTCCATGCCTTCACACGTTTCGAAATTGCCACGAAGTTCAAAGTTGTTGCGCACGTGCCTAAAGCGAGTTTCATCTTGGGTTATCCCGGCTAATCCTCTTTCCCTTGGCATATTTTCCGGACGTAGTTAAAGAGTGCTATCGCTCCTATCACGCTGAAGGGGATGCCGACACCTGTCAAAAATAGTAGGATGATGCCTATAACGGCGGCAGCAATTATCCAGGGAGACAATTCGAGTGCGGCTTTACCAATAAGGGATTCTTCATGCCCGCTGAGCTCTTCAACCGAAACTTCATTGAGTCCTGAATCAGGCTGTTGTTTGCCGCAGTATACACAAAACTTATCTTCAGGGATGAGTTGCTTTCCGCAGCTGGTGCAATAGGAGAAAATGTCCATTTACTTCCTCCATCCCGCTGAGCTCTTCAACCGATACATTATCGGCCGGCTGTCATCCGGGTCTGTCGACCCGGCCAAGCTTTCGCTGTACAGCAACAGGCCCTGCTCAGATTTGGACGGGTGGAACCGTACGAACACACCTGCCCGAATTGCTCCGCTTTCATTGACCGTCATAGCTCTTATTTCGCCGATTTGACCCGTCAGCACGTCACGATGTTCCCAAACCCACCGCCTCTGCTCATTGGTCAACTGGAATGAACCGACTTCGCTCTCAACGCCGGTCGGTCCCTCCACAACCATGGCTCCAACACTGCCGGCGAACTTGCCCGCGCCTTCAATGCAGCGTGTGACTCTGACATCAATGGTGTCGTTCGCCTTCACTTTGAACCATTCGTCCACGGAGTCCCGATACTTCACAACCACGCCTTCGCTCCAGGGCAGGCCGCGAGCGTCGTGGATAATGACGCGGTAGAACTCCTCGGGGTCACCGCCTTTCGACATGACCGGAACGACATGAAGATGCCTGTTGAATATTTGAATCTCTGCAATCACGGCTTCATAGAGTTCACGGCGCTGCCCATAGGGCATCTGGCTGGCGTCCTGGCCCTTGAATTTCACAATGTCCCAGGCGTAGAACTCAACCGGACCTCGCTCCTGCTGAATCCGGGTGGCCTTCTCGGGCAGGGCATTCAGGATTCCGCCCACGCGGGCGGCCCCGTCGGGATGGTGAAGCTCGCCACGTAATACGGTTCCTTCCTGCTCTGGGCCTGGGAACAGCCTGCGGGCCAGCCACACAGGAGACCGATTGCTGAGGTCTTCGATGGCCGGGAGCTTGTCGTAATAAGGCTCGCCCTCCGGCCGATGGCTGCGATAAACAGCGCGCAGGTTGTGGATGGCCACATTCGCAAGACTGCCATCATCTTTCCATTCGACGCAGATGGGGCGACCGGACTCGCGGAGGGTTTTGAGAAACTCCGGCGATTTCAGGTGAACGTCGGGCTTCACCACCAGAGCAGATTCATCCTTCATGCGGACAACCAGATAACGGTTCTCCTCGAAGCCCTGCCGGAAGGCATAGCGTCCCTTCAGGGTGCCATTCGGAACATTGACCTCGAAAGATTTTGTGTGGGGCTCAACTCCCTCGGCCACGAAGTCATAATGGAAGCCCGCCTTGTCCGCGTCGTGCTCGTGCACGTTAATCTTGCCAAGTTGGCGACTGCCAGCAACCTTGATGACGCCGACACCGGAATAAACGAGCGTCTTTTGGCCTTTGCCGTATCCTTCCTTGATGGTGCCGGAGAAGTCGTCCACGCTGTGCGGTTGGTTTTCAACCGCCATGGTTCTGGGCCGCTGGTCAGTGGGCAGCCCTTTCTTCAGTGTGAACTTGGCGTATTCCCTGTCAGTCTGTGGACCTGCTAGCAGAGCGCCGTCCACGGCTTTCCGCCGGAGGGCACGATTCAGGGCTAACTGGCGGGTTCCGAGCGGTTCGGGCGTCTCCAGAAGCTCCTTTGCCTTGCCCAGAGCAATTCCGAACAGTAGCCTCCCACCTTCGTGAATGAGGGTTTCGCCGACGCTGAGGGTGAAGTTCGTCAGACAATTCGTCATCGGCCTGGATACCTCCATGCCTCCCTTCATCTATGTGTCCTATAGAGCACATGTGAACGAGAGAATACGCAGATTCTTTAGCGATGGCAATTGATATTTGCATTCGCTTCGGGCGCCGACTACAGCATCTCCGCAAGAAGCGAGGTATGAAACAGATTGACCTTGCTGTCCATACTGGGCTCGGTAGGACTCACATTTCGCGGCTGGAAAATGGACGTAAGGAACCTTGCTTACGCACTCTTGAGATTCTAGCGATTGCACTTGGAGTGAAACCTTGGGAGCTCCCCAAAGACATCTAGTGGAACGGGCTTACCTGCTGCGAGGACGGAGCTAAGGGTACCTGTCGGCCTACTACGCGGCCTTTGCCAGATTGTTCCTCCGGCGTTTATCCATTCTCGCCAGTACCTGCCCGGTCAGCAAATCCACGGCGAATACACCCAGCGCAGCGACAGCTTCGAAGACCACTCCGGCCAGATGGGAAAGGATGAGGACAGAAGCGAACGCTGTGGTGACCTGGGTAATCCTATTTCTGAACGGGCTGGTCAGCCAAATCACCACGTACATGAGAAGCAGGGCCGGAGCGTAGGCGACCATGAGGACCACGAGCCCGGTGTCGATGACGGCCTTGCCGAATCTCCAGAGCCGGGACTTGCGGGGATAGCTTTGTGAATTCTTCCAAAACGCCAGGCCCAAAAGGGCTGCCGCCAAGGCAGCCCAGAAGAGCCGGTAACGAGTTACGAGTGACATGCGGCCTCTCCTTTGACATCTGTGAGAGTTGCGGCGAGCAGCGCCAACGGGATGGTCTGCTAGGCCGTTTGTTCGGTTGTTGACGCGGGAGTGGCGCCAGCTTCACGGGCAGCGGCGATTTCGGTGTGAAGCAGGTTCTTGGCGAGGTTCCTGACGTACTTCTTAGCCGGAGTGAAGCCAAGGTCCTGGCCCGTGAAATGGCGAAGCCCGAAGTAATATGCGACTGCGGCACAAACCACAGAAAGAGTGATGATGAGAGTTTTCATGGTTCAATTGCCTCCTTGAGATTGAAAGATGGGTTCTTATTGGGGAGAGATTGAGAGAAGATTAGCGACGTTCGAGGTTCGATAGTCGGCACCAGATGGGCACGATGAACATGACCATGAAGGCATTCACCAGGGTTCCGCCCAGAGCGAACGTAACACCCAGCGGACTCGAAATTCCATGCACGGAATAGTTGACCGCTTCGGTCAGGGTAATGGTTACGACCTTGTGAGCATTTATCCAGCGCAGCACGGTCTGGCGGGGATTGGCCTTCTTGAAGCCCACGAAATGAACCAGCTCATTGAGCTTGCCCAGCGTGGCCCAGACCATTCCCCAGAAGACTGCTCCGGCCGAGAAGCTACTGGTCGCTGACGGAGTGAATGTCATGCTTCGCCTCCTCCTCTTTCCGTTTGCGTTCCATGAACTCGCCAAAGCTGGCGTGGTAATACGCAGACAGGTCTTTATCAAGGTGGATTTCCTGCGCCAGCAGCCAGGCCAATACAATCAGCGTGCCGCCCGGGATGAGAAACCAGAGGACGAAAAGGTACAACCAGCGCCACCACTCCAGGCCTTTCGTATTGAATTTCATGGCCGCTTCCTCCTTGAGAGTTTGCGCCGCAAAGGCGAGCCCGGCAGAGCCAGAGCCCGCATGAGCTGACGGAAGGCATCGAGCATGACCAGCCTGCGAACGAGGACCGTCAGGCCGTCGGCCAACTTCACGTAGAGTTGGTCCTGGCGGGTAACAACTGGCCCGGTCTGGCCACGAACCAGCTTGTCGAATGGAGATTTCTTGTTATGCGACGGGTGGAAATAATTGACCTTGCTGGCGAGGAGCCGGTTGCGCCACCTGACCAGGAAGCCGATTCCGCTGCACATTTCGGCGAGAGCGAACGCTTCAAGAATTCCGGTCATGCCTGACCTCCTTATGCGAAGAAGTGTGCAATCCAATGGGCCATGCCGGTTCCGAGGCCAATGAGCGCACCGATTCCAATCGGGCCGAGAACTGCGGCGATGAGGATGCCGAGCGTCAGCCCAGCCTTATTCCGAGGCACAGTGGGAGTGGGATTGGCCAGTCGCTCCAGGGCGCATAGCGCGGGCAGACGGGCTTTGAGTGCGTCGAGAGGCTCGCCCGATGCGTTGGAATACTCCTGAACCTTGCCGGCGACCTCGGTGAAAAGAGTTTTGAATTCCCGCGAGCCTGGCGGCAAGCCGTTGGCTTCGTGGCCTTGCGCAGCTTCGGAAGCGGCTACAACGGCCCACCGCAGTCGGCGCCAGTGCCAGCCAAGCTTGAGGGATTTGCAGACGTTGGCTCCCGGCCATGAATGGTCAAGGGGGCTCGAACGTTCAGCTTTCAGTTCGTTCATAAGCGAATCTCCTTTTCTGGTCGCATTGCGACCTGCGTCGGAAGAGCGTGCGGGTGGATGGAGAGAATGAGTGGGCGAGATTTAGACCACAAGCACGAGGTCTTGCGGCGCGAGGGTTAAAGTCATTTCAGGAAGTTGCTCCTCGGGAGTGCCGGCGAAGAAGCCGCACGTCTCGCAGAGCTTGCCCCGCTTGGGTGGTGGGGCGGTGCCGATATCACCCAGCTCAAGTTGGCCGGAGGCGCAATCGGTATTGAAATCCAACATACCTTCGCCCGGCAGAGAGCGATAGCGGGGGCAATACTTCCGAATTTCCTTGCGGGTTGCAAACACCATGGCGTGGAACTGTTCTTCGATGGAGCGTTTCAATTCGCCCTCCGGCGCCTCCCGGAGTAAAAGGGAAAACGAATCAATCTTTCCCGCAAGCTTCACCAGATGGCTGGATTTGTTTCTCAGAATCTCAGGAAGCTGAACTACTGCGACGGTCTTTGGCATACGCACATCCTTTCTCGGGTTATTCCCCGGACTTGAAATTTGAGATTTGACAACGAGGGCATGAACCTCCTGCTCGATATGGCAACCTTCGCCATGCAGATACTTCCGCTGGCAATCTTTGCCCCTACCGGTGTTCCATCTGTCAGCGCCCACAACCGAAGGCAATCTTCGCCTCCAGGTTGTGTCCCATGGGAATCCCACCTGGGCAGGCGTTGCTTTCCAGGGACCTGACCTTGCCACCGCAGCCAATCTTCGCGGTGGGGAGCGGTCATCGAGGAATCCCATGCCGGTGGTATGTGGTGGGTCGTGGCAATCATGGCGGCGAGGACAATCTTCCTCCCAACTGAGTTGTTCGTTCACGAGCGGGATAAAGTTCTGCATATTTCCTCCCGGCTCCCGGACTCTGAAAAGCCCGAATCCGTGAGCGCATGTTTTGGTAATGGATTTTGTCAATTGTGGGCGCCTTGTTCAGGCAACGGGCAGAGAACCTTGAGACTGTACTGGCCACCCGACACCAGCACTCCCTTGAGTTCACCGGTGACAGCGGCCAAATGCTCTTGGGAAATCCAACCAAGTGGCTCGGAAGCGTCTTCCAGGAACACCTCAGCGCCCGCCTCGTCTTCCTCGGTCTCGGGATTGCGGTAGATGACCGGCTTGATGGTCACGCCGTTGCACACCTGAGCCCGGAAGGCCTTGAGTTCAGCCTCGATTCTCTGACGGTCTTCCTGCTGAAGTTTCTGGTCCTTCAGCCTCTGTTCAAAGCCATTCACGGCCACGAGAGCTACTGCGAGTTCTTGGGGCAAAGCCTCACGCGTGTCCTCCGTGACTACCAGGCCATGCTCCATCCGATACTGGCCGTCGGGCAGGTCTACAATGCCAATCCAGTTGGCCGTAGTCCCTGCCATCCGCACCAGTGTGTCCTCCACGATGATATCGAGATTTAGGTCGCCATAATCCTGGCGAACTCGGGCGGACTCCCACGTCAATGGCACATGGGAACGAGTCACGCCAGCGGCTCTGGCGATGTCCAGCAGGCCATCCAGGGTGTGCGGCCCACCGAGGATACCATCCGCTATGGGCTTCACCGTGCCATCGGGATTTCGTGGTGGTTCCAGGGTCAATCCGCGGTCGAAGACCAGTTTGACCAGTTCCGCGTAGATATCGAGATACATCCCGCTGGCCTTGATGCGGTCGTGAATGTCCTCCTCCGCGTACAGGTAAGCGGCAATCCCGGCGTCCTGCTCGCTCGTGACTTTCTTCCCCCGATGGTCCTTGCCGGCCTTGAGGAACTCCGTCTTCTTGGCTTCCCGGGTGCGGTTGTAGAACATCCAGAAGTCCCGTGCGGCTGCCGCTGCCTCTGGGCGAGTTGGGAAGCTGCGGATTTCTGGTGGTACTCGCCAGCAGTTTCTCCAGCTTTCCTTGTCGGCGAACCGGCGTGCCTTCTGGAAGAGTTCAATCCACTGCTCCCGGGCCACATCCATGGCCGTGGTCACCGGAATGGGCTCATTGCCGGTCTCGATGCGGTCGCGGGGAATGCGACCCTGACCCTGGAAGCCGCCCTGCCACCAGAACTTCGGAGCTACCGGGCAGGTCTCGCGGAATTCCGTAATGATGCCGTTCGCCCAATCAATCGAACTGCGGTTCAGCTTGATGGCGTCGATGATTTCCTCCAGGCGTGAAGCCACCATCGGCATTCTGCTCTTGGGCAGCTCTTGCTCCATCCAACGGATAGCCGCTTCGACCTGTGTGCTCGGCTGCATCGCCTGAAGCTCCGCCACGATGCTTTCCCGGTGGAGCCAGAGCAGATTAAACCAGGTGATGGCATTGACCACGTATCCGATGCCGGTCTGACCGCGCTTGGCGTCGAACAGCATGCAGTACACATAATCACCGTCGTAAGACCTGACTCGGGGATGCCTTTGGAACAGGGCATCACCGTCGTTGATGACCATTACTTCGGTGAGCGTGCCCACAGCTAACGGATACGCAGGCAGGGTCTTCCAGTGCTGGACGATTTCCGGGTCAAGCAAAGCCAGCACGGAATCATCGAAGTCGGCACCGTTGAAGCTCTTTGCCATACCTGGGGTGCCCTCCGGACTTGCTGCGAATCCGAGATGCACAAACATGGCTGCCCCACGGTCGATGTCAGCAAAGCGCTGAAGCCTCCGGCCCCGCAGCTTTCCCGATTCCTTATGCGAGGCATTGGGATTCCTCAGCGAGATAAATTCGCTGTCAAACCCGCCGCAATACACCGAATTGACATCGGGTAACGTTGAACGGTCCCAGTGCGGGTAGCCTTGCTTGTCAAAGACAAATGGCTCAGGGAAGAGATACCTTCGCACGGCCGCTCCGGCCAGCTCTTCGGGTTTGACCGTCATGAGGTCCTGAGGCTCCCGGAAGCGAATCCGAAAGCGGTCAGGATTGTTGTTCTCCGGGGATTCCATCTGAGTGCGATAGAAGGCGTCCCGGCAGTTCCGGAACTGCATCGCCGGCAAGCCCGCAGAATACATCCGCCAGAGCTTCCAGCGATTCTCGTTCAGTACAGGATTGCCGTCTTCATCGGCCCATGCTGAGGGGTTATAGAAGCCGATTTCCTCCTTGACGCCCTCGTCGTCCTGCATTAGGTCGAACACGTCGCAGGCATACTGCTGGCAGAGGAACTGAATCAGTTTGTGGTCCCGCACCTTGGCCAGGTCGAGGTTGGAGGCGGTTTGAACATCCAGGTTGGCAGGACTGCCATGGAGCTCGTTCAGGACACTGAGATAAATCTGTCCTTGCCAGGCGCGCAATTCCGGCTTCACGTCCCAAACCACTAGGTCATGGTCAATATCCCAAATCAGGCAGTTCCCTTTGATTTGGCCGTTGGGCATGGCGCCGGTAATCTGGATAAGGTCACCGACCTTGACCGGATGCCCGGTGAGGATGGCACCGCCTCGCGGAGAGGCCAGCGCTGCTCCGGAAGTCCAGGCCTCCGGCCAGCGATTGCCAGGGTTGTAGGTGGCCACTTCAAACGTGGTCTCACCATCGGCAAGCACCACCGTGTGAAGAGAGTCCCACTGATTGAGCTCCCGAGTTTCAAGCAGCTCGCCGAACAGACTCGTCTTGCCTCGTGCCACATCGCGCTTAATGCGCTTAGGGACGCTGGGCTTCCCGGTCGGGATGTCGAAGCCAAACAGGCGGCAAGCGTCACGGTACGGCATCCTTTTGCGTAGACACACGGCGTAGAAGCCGTCGTCACGGACCCACGGAATGACCGGATACCATTTTCCATCGTCGGGACTTTCGCCTTCCATCCAGCCGCCGAGTAACACCTCTGCCTTGGCGAACGACTTTTCATCATTACCGAATGCGACTCGGATGTATTCCACTCCGGCGTGCTCAAGGCGAGCCGACAGTTCTTCCATCCCGAAGTTCACCTTTGGGTCAGGCTTCTCACCGGGCTGGCGTGCGTGGCGAAAGCGCATACCGCGAGGGGCGGTTCTGTCCTCAATTACATGCAACCGCTGAAATGGCTCAGCGGGAAACTGAAAGTGCAGATGTTGATAGTTCACAATGCCTCCAGTTGTCTGGTATGGGCCCCAGACGGGCTTGGGATTTGTGTTCACGATTGGGGTCTCCCCTCGGACGAGAGGAGCAAAGGTGGGATTCCGGATTGCGGGGGCTAAGGCGGGAGCCCCTTGCTCCCCGGCATTGAGCCAGGGCTTTCCGGACTTACAGGGGATTAGCTTTGCAGCCAGCGCAGAATGTGGGCGGACTGAAAGTCCTTGGCGCGCTGGACGTCTCGAAGGCCGTTACGGACGCTTACTTGGAACTGCGTTTCGAGTGATGTCAGTTCTGGTGGTGGT
>JBKQVI010000339.1:0-17973 GCA_052139985.1 Terriglobia bacterium | reverse complement strand
GCTGTGCTAACTCTGGAAGGGAAAGGGGCATATCGATGTCCTCCTTCTCCTAGCGTATAACATACGCAAGGAAGGATGCGACAAAAAAAGAAACAAGCCCCTTCCAACTTCTATGTCGCGCACCCGTTGAGGGGTTAGTGTTGTCACATTTTCTCGGATTCGGTTAAACTGGTTAGAGGCTCAAAGACACGGGGATTCGGAAATGGGCGGCGCGCTGAGGGCGGCGAATCCTGGGACGCGGCCATGGAAGTGCCCCACCGGCTAGGGATTTAGCATATGGAAATTGTGCTACTGGCAGATCTTAGAGCGGCAAACCAAGCCATGACGCGATTTGTTTCCGAGTTGTCAGTCACAAATCTATCTCCTCAGAACGAATCGTATTCCGGCCGGATTGAAAGCTTGACGGCTCAGCTCAGGAGAATTGAGAGGGTTCTTAGGTCCATTCCCCCTCCGGGATCGCGCAATGAGGAACTGGCCAAGGAGCTCAGGACCTATGTGGTCAACCTGGGACTAATCAAGAAGGCGATCGAGGAATTGGGGCCCGTCCTGGAGGAAAAAATGCGCTTGACCAAGGAAACAATCGCTCGTATGGACGCGGCCAGAAACTGGTCCGACTCCATGAAAGACTTGTCCAAATAATTCGGCGCGCCCGTGGCGGGTCCCGGAAATTCTCACTTCAAGTAGTCAAGTAGACTCATTTGAGACAGTTGCCCGGCAGCTTGGTAGGACGCATCCAGGGCTGTTTCCGTCTGGGTGTAGTTCGAAATCACCGTCGCCATGTCCGCACTTTCGATGTTGTCTTGAGCGGAGGACAGTCCCAACTGCTCCTGGGTCAAATAATTCTGGGTGTTTTGGAGGCGCGATAGAGTGGCACCATAGAAAGTGCTCTGCGTGTTGACTCGACTGAACACCTGTTGAAGCTGGCTGGTGGCGCTTGCCACGTCTCCCCCGCTCTGGAGGGCGGTGACAAGTCCCTGCAACGCTGCGAAAACATCCGAGCCGGATGGCGTGAACACCTGGGAACCAGAAAGGTTCGTGGGGACATACTCCCCGTCCCCAATCTGTACGCTGTTTGTTGACCCATTGCCGTTATAGGTAACGCCAGAGGGAGAACTGCTATCTTCCGTGAAAGGCTGTGTGGTCACGGCCGTACCTGCAAAGAGGTAATTACCGTCATACGTCGTATTCGCAAGGGCCAAAATTTGCTGCTGTATTCCCGAGACTTGGGTCGCTATGGCCTGCTCATTGGAGGCATTCATCGTGCCGTTCGCCCCTTCAATCCCAAGCGAAATCGCCTGACTCAGGGCCGTCGTCACTGAGTTGAGAGCAGAATCCGCCACTTGCATGCTATTTTGGACGGTTGTGACGTTCGCCAGGTATTGGTCCACATCACTCGTTTGCCCCTCGTTCAAAATGAGTTGTGCTACCGCGGCGGGGTCGTCGGAAAGGTTGTTGATCCGCTTGCCTGACGACATCTGCTCCAGGTCATTATTCTCATTCTGCTGGAGCTGGCCGATACCCTGTACCAAGGTTTGGTATAGATCCGGATTTACTCTAATCCCCACTGACTTGTGCCCCCAAATTGTCGATGATGAAGTCGGATAGGTTGTTAATTGCCGAAACCACTTGGGCCCCCGCCTCATAGGCTTGCTGGTATTTCACCAAGTTCGCCGCTTCTTCATCCAATGACACTCCCGAAACCGAGGATTGCTGACTTTGCAATTGCTGGACAATCAAGCCTGTAGCTTCGAGCGAGGCAGAGGCTGACGAAACACTACTCCCTATGCCGGACACGAAATTTGCATAGTAACTGTCATAAGTCTGCCCACCAATGATGTTCTGCGTCTGGAGATTGGTAAAGTTTTGCAGATTCCCGGAACTCCCGACTGAGCCATCTGAACTAGCAGCCACCAACGACGGATCAGAAATATCCATCGACATGGAAGCCGCCGCTCCCTGGTTCGAGCCCGGGGTTGTTTGGGTAAAAGGCGTGAAGAAGTCTCCGCCTTTTGCACCGTTAAGATCGTAACCCTGCTCATTGGCGGAATTCACATTGCCGATCATACTCGCAGCAAGGTTATCCAGGCTCGTTTGTAACGTGGGGATCTCCTGGTCGCGTACTTGGATGTCCCCACCCAATTCCCCGCCGGTTATTTGCGCCGTGATGTTGGAGTCCTGTGAATAGACCTGGGCCAGACCCGTCGTAGGGTCGGGTTGAGTTGTCAACTGAAAAGACTGGTTGCCTACAACCAAGGGGGAGCCGTTACCGACAGTCACGGTGACGGTGCCGTTGTCCCCGGAGACCGTGGAGGTCCCCACCAGGCTGGAAAGCTGGCTCAAAGCTTCGTCCCGCTGCCCCAACAGTTCGCCGGTCCCTTGCCCGAGGCCCTGAAGCGACCCGATCTGTTGGTTCAATGCGGCAATCTGGCTTGCGAGGGTATTAATCTGGCCCACCGTTTGGGTGACATCTTGATCGACGCCGGATTGGACCTGCTGCAGTTGTGTGCTGGCGGAGTTGAACCCTTGGGCCAGAGTATTCCCGGCATCGACAACCGCCTGGCGCAAAGTGCTATCTGAGGGATTCGCGGACAACGCCTGGATGCTACTGAAAAAGCCGTCGATGGCGCTCGACAAGCCGACTCCGGAAGTCTCATTGAATACGGCTTCGACTTGCTGCATTCCGCTTACATAGGTGCTGAGGGAACTCTGCTGCTGCGTCTCGGAGTTTAATTGCAAATTAAGCACGTTATCGCGTACGCTTTGTACGCTCTGAACGGTCACCCCATCCCCAAGCATGATTCCGTTCACGTCTGTGGGCTCGGATTCCGTAAGGATTGGAATCTGGCGATCGTACCCCGGGGTGCTGGCGTTGGCGATGTTGTTGCTCGTTACCTCAACAGCCGTCTGGGCCGCCTGAAGGCCGCTCAGGGCAACCGACATGCTGCCAAGTAAGGTTCCCATACTACTCCCTGACTTCCACTACCATACCGGCGTGCGCTAGCACCGGCTGAAGCTCAAACCTGCAGGTATACTGCGCCATCATATTGATCAATACGTTGATCGATCGCTTGGAGCGCTTGAGCAATTCCGCCTGAACTCTGTTCAAGCGCTTCACGTCCGCCTGAATATTCGCCAGGCCTTGGGTCACAATTTTCAGTTTTCGCTGAGAACTCTCGTCGAGATGCGACATCAAGGTTGCGGGTTTCGTCAGGTCTATCTCAAGATCAAGGGCAACGCAAAGGCTCTTATTGAGGGCTCGAATCTGGTCGTCAAAAGACCGGATCTCGTTGCAGAGGTTTTCTTGGTAATTGATGTAATAGGTAATTCTGTCCAAGTCCATTGCTGTGTATGCGACCTGACTCTCCTTAATTTGAGTCGCGAGCTGACGCAATGTAGCGAGCCGTCTCTCAAGCAGGGTCAAATAGCGATCGATTTCTTGCTGCATCTCTCATACCTCAACATCCAGCAGACGCCCGCCCTCTTCCGTGTCTTCCGATCCTTCTTGCTCCGGTTCGCGCTGTTTCCGTTTGGGGGAGTCCCGTTTCAGAGAAACCTTAGCGCTTTCCGGCTGAAGGGTGGTTCCGATTCCGGACATTCGGTCAATAGGTAAGGAGGTGATATCGCTCACAGGTCATCCGCCTCAGACCTATTTGGATCCTAACTGCGGCCCTACGAGGTCTGTCAGCATGGCATCCGCAATCTTGCCGGTGTCAACCTCGTACGTTCCATCTTGGACCGCTTTCTGGAGCGCTTGAGTCCTTTCTTGGCTGACATCAGGCAGGTTCGCCAACTGCGTCTTCAGTTGCTGAACCGTCTGCAGGTCCGATGAAAGGTCAGCCGCATCTTGACTGAAACTAACATTTGACTGACCCTGAATCTTGGGGGCATTCGCATTGCTTGCCGTACTGGCAATGTCTTGATTCTCCGGGAACGAGAGTGAGTCGGAAACTCGCATTGGCCTTCCTCCTAATGAGAGAATCGGCCAATGTTAGAAAACCTTTAGGATTCTTGTCGAGATCTAATAACTATTTCTGAGAGTTTGTCACCTCGGACGTGGTTCCTTTCGGAATAAGATGTTGAATCAATAGGTTAGCGATCCCGATGCCGCCACCTGCGACGATTCCGGTAGCCAGCGCGTGAACCCCCATATCCGTAAGAGTGTCGGCCCCGGGGTCTTCGTCCTCCGCACACCCCAAGCTGTGCTGCATATCCTTGTAGAGGCTTCCCAAGAGGTTCGCCTCGAATTCCTTGGCGAATTTCTTAACCTTCTCCGCTTTACTGCTGGAGATCTGTTTCCCTCCAGCCTGGACTCCGTCCAAGGAGGAATCGGCAGCGACAATAGGTCTGAGTATGGTTGAAAAGGCCATTTTCTAGATAACCTCCAGCTCGGCGTTCAAAGCGCCGGCAGCATTAATTGCCTCGATAATGGCGATAATATCGCGCGCGGATGCGCCGATGCTCTGCAACCCAGCGATCAGATCTTGGACTGTGGCCCCGGCGGGCAACTCGATGTGTTTGGCAGGCGACTCCTGCGCAGTCACCGTCGTCTGTGGAACCACGACCGTTTGCCCCCCTTGGGCGCTCGGCTGAGACACTTGGAACTCCGTGGTGATTTGTACGGCCAAGTTTCCGTGCATGATCGAGCACGCGCTCAACGTAACGTCGTGTCCCATAACCACAGTGCCACTACGCTCATTCATGATGACCCGGGGCGGAGCATGGACGGTCACCGAAAGGTTCTCAATCTTCGAAAGGAGTAACGTAGTCCCTTCGGCGGACGGAGAAATCGTCTTTATGATGATCCGCCGGCCGTCGACAGCTCTGGCCTGGTCCCTGCCCAGGGCTTTGTTAATCGCCACCGCAACTTCTTGTGCGGTCAGGTAATCCGGTTCATGCAGCAGTATCGAAAGCTCAGACAAACGACCAAGGTCGATCGCCGCATCCCGTTCCACGGTTGCCCCGTTAGGCACGCGACCAGCGGTGGGGTGGTTCACAGTTACAGAATTACTCTGCCCTCCGGAAGAGAAACCACCCAATACAATAGGACCTTGAGCGGTGGCGTACACTTGTCCGTCGGGCCCATGGAGGGTGGCCAGCACAAGATACCCCCCGTCCAGACTCTTGGCGTCTCCTATCGAAGAGACGTTGACATCAAGCTGAGTTCCGGGGCGCGCGAAGGGTGGCAAGTTGGCCGTCACCATCACCGCGGCAATGTTCTTGACGGTAATGGTTTGTGGCGACGGAATGTTGACGCCCATTTTCAGGAGCTCGTTCGCCAACGTTTGGGTTGAGAATATAGTTTGCTGGCTGTCCCCGGTTCTATTAAGGCCAACCACCAGACCATATCCCGCGAGCGGGTTATAGCGAACTCCCTCGACGGAGGACATGTCGCGGATGCGGGCCTGCTTTAGATTGCCGTCCGCTGAGAAGCCGCTCGCCAGCGCGAGCAACCCCAAGATCAAACTCCAAAATATGTGATGAGTTTTCATGTCGGCCTAGAAGTTAAGAATCTTGAGAATAGTCCGAATGAGTGCATTCGGTGGCTGAACGCCGTCACTGATCACTCCATGTCCGTTGAGAAGAATTTCCAGATTGCTGATGGATGTCGAATTCACCGACCCGTTCGACGCCAAGTCGCCGGGCCGTACGACGCCTCGCACCGTCAGGGTTTGCGTCTGGTTGTCAATCGCTTCCTTCCGCTGAGCTTCAATCACCAGATAACCATTGGGCAAGACGGCGACGATGGTTCCCCCAAGAGTGGTCTGTAACGTGGAACTCGAGCTGGCCTGGGCTTGTCCGGTCAGGCTGCGTGCCGAATTCGGCGAAAAGAGGTTCTGAAGGGCGTTTGACGGCCCCACCGTTCCGAACAAACCGGTGATCCCAGAGCTCGCGCTAAAGGCTCTTGCGGACTGGATCCCACCATTGTTCGTTGAACTTGTTTGTTCTACGATGTTGATGATCACGATGTCGTTCACCTTTTTAGCCCGGTAGTCGCTCGCAAGATCGGCGAAGGTGGAATCCTCCGACCAGAGGCTCCCGGGCGTGGGAGCCGCCACAGAGGTGCCCTTAACGCGGGCAATGTAATCGCTCAAGGCATCCTTGGGCTTATCCTGTTTTAACTTCGGCTTCGGCACGGCGTGCATGTCCGCGCTCACTCCCAGCACGACGATCATGAGCGTTATTTTTGCAGTTCGGGACCAGGATTTGCGCACGATTCGATACCTCTAAAAGATTTCCTCAAGCTGGTTGATACTCGTTACTCTCGCTCGCAGAACATTTCGTGTCCCGGGATCACGGACGCGAAGCTCCTCGCCCCGTCCTCCGGATTCAAGCGGGATCACCGTCATGCTGCCCCTGAAATTCTTCCCCAAAACGACGAGCTCAGCGGGCATACCGACTTTGACAAGTAAAACAGCAGTGGGATTGTCTTTTACTGTGGGTTTCTTCGCCGCCTGATCGGTGCTGGTGGGGTTCGAGATCGTTCCCCACAGCCGCGCAGCGGGCACCAAGATATTCCCCGACGATTGGGTGGTTTCAACGAAATCATTCTTAGAAACTGCCTGGCCGCTACGAAGGTCACGATTTGCCACCATCATCTTCATGCTTCTCCGCGTGTGAACCGTAACAATCAGAGGGGGTAGCACATTGCCCTTTTGCGAGGAAGCAAGCCAGAAAACCGTGATATCTCGCGCCGCATCGTACTCCGCTTCTTTGATTACAAACTCGGAGTCAACCAAGCCTTGTTGAGGACAGGCTTGTATCTCCAAGTCCTGTTCCTCAACCATTACCGTATCGGGAGCCGTGCGACGCGTGACTTCTTGCTGGATTACTCCCAGCATCCTCTGCCGCAAAGCCGCACTCCTTGCCCCGTCGCCACACGCCCTGGTTCCGACGACATAGCGCGTCAGATTCGCAGCGGGTTCCGCCGCCCAACCGGAAAGAGTCACGAGACACAAGAACAAAGACAGGAACCGGTTTGTCGGACGGCATAGCATGGCCAGGATTGATTGCGTCTTCACAGTCGTTCCTTAGGTGGTAAGGTTATTCAGTTCCTGAAACATCTGATCGGCGGCCTGCACAACTTTGGAGTTCGCTTCATACGAGCGCTGGGCCAGAATCATCGCGACAAACTCGTCGACCACGTCAACGTTCGACTGTTCCAGCATGCCCTGCTGTAGCGTACCCAACCCGTCCGATCCGCCGGGACTACCCACAATCGGATCGCCGGAGGCGGTTGTCGGAGTAAAAACGTTTCCCCCGTTGGCAAGCAAGCCACCGGGATTGGCGAATGTGGCCAACTGAATTGTTCCGACCTGCTGCGCCGCAGTCTGCCCGGGCAGGGTGACGGTCACGGTTCCGTCGGATCCGATGCTGATCGCCGTAGCATTCGGGGGAATCGTGATGGAAGGCTCGATGGGGTTGCCACTGGCCGTCACGACGTTTCCCTGCTGGTTGAGGTTGAATTCGCCGTCTCTCGTGTATCCAACCGTGCCATTGGGCAGAGTGACCTGAAAAAATCCTGCGCCTTGGATGGTGAGATCCAAGGGATTTCCTGTGTTCGTGTAGTCGCCCTGTTCCTGGATGATTTCGGAAGCCGCAGTCCGTGTCCCCAGGCCCACTTGCAAACCCGAAGATACGGTCGTCTGCTGGGTCGATGCGGAACCCGGAACGACCATATTCTGATACATCAAATCCTGAAACTGTAGCCGGCTCTTCCGGAAGCCCATGGTGCTAGCGTTGGCGAGGTTGTTCGCAACGTTGTCGAGATTAAGTTGCTGGGCTATCATGCCGCTTGCGCCTGTGTACAATGCTCGAAACATGCCTTTATCCTTTCTAGGTTCAGACGCGCGCGATTTCTTCCGCCGCAGTCTTGTTAAAATCATTGCTGAAAATCTGAAGGGCCTTCTGCAGCATTTCCGCGTTGCGTTGTACCATAATAAGCTGCACTGTCCCGTTTACGGGATCGATGTTGGAAGCCTCAATCATTCCTTGCATAACATGAGGGCTGGCGGTCGGCGTTTCGGATCCCTTCGGAGCCGCGTACAGGGAATTGCCTTCAGGAGCGAGCTGGCCGGCGGGGAGGTCGACGACTTTCAACCGGGCCAGGACGCCACCCTTTTGGCTGATCGTTCCGTCGGGGCTGATTGAGACTTTGCCGCTGGTCAGCGTGATGGGACCGGCCTCACCGAGAACCGCGTCCCCGCGAGTCGTCGTAAGGCGGCCCTTAGAATCCACCTGAAAATTGCCGTTTCTCGTGTACCGCACTCCGGCGGAAGTCTGGACCGCGAAGAATCCGGACCCCTCAATTCCCAGATCAAGGTCGTTGCCCGTCTTCTGGAGAGTTCCACTATCGAGATTGACGACGGCGCCGCCGAGAACGCCATAGTTGTTGATAGCACGGTTAAGCGCGCCCGCAGGAGCGATTCCGTTCAGGTTCGCAGCGAGGGACTTGTAAAACTCCTTCTGTGACTTGTAGCCCGCGGTGCTTACATTGGCAAGATTGCTGGCTGCCACATCGAGGGCGTCCCACTTCGCCATCAAACCCGTCAAAGCTGCGTAATATCCGCTGTCCATAATTCCTTCCCGCAGCAGATTAAAGCAGCCTCATGGCCAAACCGGGTAGCCGGCAAGGAAACATTCATCCAGTAAGAATGCAACAACTTACAAGGACATCATCATGAGGATCTTCTTTTGCCAGAGGGGTTACAGGGAGTAGGCCCGGCAACGTTTTCCCACTAGGCAAAACCTGCCGCGCCACGGTCGTTGTAAAGGGATTCAGATCACAAAAGTAGTTCGAGAGGTGTTAAACGGGAGGCCCGGGAGTTAAAGGGCGAAACTCAATCATGAGGCGGTACAGTCCATCTGTCGGGCTCTGGATTGGGCGACTTTGTCGCTCCCGGTTGCTGCTGGGGCGAATTTCGAACAATCGGAGACGCGTCGAACAGGCTGGCTCGACGGCAAGGCCGTAGCCCTTTGGAAGGGACGAGCGCTAGGCGGGGAGGCCGGCGCCGCTGAATACACTGGCGCATCCGCTTTCGAAGTCGTTGATTTTTTGAAGATACGTCATTTCTAACATCTCTTCCAGCTTCCGTCCCCAATCGTTCCCCAGGCCGGGCAACGATCGGCAAAGAACCCGATGAAAGCCGTCTTTGGAGGCCACGCTTGCCCGATCCTTCACCAACTGAAACCGTACGCCATGCTCGACACAGAAACTATCGGCGGCGGCGACAATCCCCACCAGGAGACGATCGCATTTGGACTCCTGGGGATTGTGGTGGCATTCAAGGACATCGACTATTTCCGGGGGCAACTCCCATACCCGCCCAATGAGACTCCCGACATCGCAATGGTCCACGCCGAAGCTCTCACGCTCCGCTTCGATAAACTCCCCGCACATCGCGTTGTCCAGCGCCTTCGCACTTCCCATGCGGGCGGCCCATCGCACCAGCGCCAGTGCCCCGGCATCGTGAAAGAGCCCGGCCCGGTAGGCGTTCTCGGACCTTGGATAATTCATGTAACGGGCAATTCGCTCACTGAGAGACGCAGTGAGAAGGCTGTGCTGCCAAAACGACCGGAGTTGATCGGAGGAGTAACAGCTTCCGATATCCAGAACCATGCAGCAGGCGAGGATCAACGTTCGCATCTGATCGATTCCCAGAAACACAATTCCATGATCGACGCTCGCAATCTGATCGTGAAAATCCGGCATGGCAAGTTGGCACAAATGGATTAAATAGGCGGAGAGGTTTGGTTGGGCGCGGATGATTTCTCCGACCCTCTTAAGGTCCACGGGCACACTGCTAAGCAGCCCATTGAGTTCCGAAACATACCCGGGAAAATCGAGGATCTCATCGGAAAGGCGAGCGAGAATCTCACTTCTCGATTCATTCGATGGGGTTGGAACCCATAAACTCCGAGCTTTAGATGTCTTCTTGACCCGCAATGACCGGCTCCCATAACGTCGCACTCTGTCATTTAAGAGATCGGCATTTGCAGGAGATTCTTAAAGTATTTCAGGTCTGCCGAGCTGCTTATTGTTATTAGAGGGCAAGACCTTCGGCGGCAGGCGCCCAAACTTACAGGGTATCGTCAGATCCTCAGAGAGGACATCCGGTCTGCCGGACTCGCGATTTGTGTAACTCGCAGGGCGTAGTTTCCGTCCAGGACCACCACGTCTCCCTTGGCGACCACTTTCCCTCGAACAAGAAGCTCGACAGGCTCATTCACCCGGCGATTAAGTTCAATGACGGAGCCGGAGTTAAGGTTTAGGATTTCGTGAAGCAGCATTTCTCGTTCACCGAATCTCAGGGTTGCCTCCAATTCAATATCGAGGAGCAATCCAATGTTGTCTTTTTCCTGGACAGGTCCGGGAGTCGCCTTGCCCGGTTCGGAGGGCGACGGAGAGAGTGTGCCGTTTGCATACACCGCTGTCGCGGTTTTCGCCAGGCGCTCATCTGCAATCATGCAGATTCTAAATGGCGGTGTTTTCGTACCGCGGACTTCCAGTCGAAATCCAAATGCGGCCTCCCAGGAAGGAGGCTCCATGTCGCGGAACCGGATCTCGACTTCTCCCTTGGTTTCAGCCTTGAGCGCGGGCGAAGCCACCTCTGCGAGTCCACGGAAGAATTCGGCGACCGTATTCCGGAGGTCGTCGGATTGCACCGCGGCGTCATCGGGTACACCTCCCGTCAGCAGGCTTGAAAGCAGTTTAGCGTCGGAGGCGGAAACAAAGAACCCGATTTCACCGGTGAACCGAGCCGATGCCGAAAAGAGTGTCCACACTCCGGCCGGTTCTTCTTTTCCTGAGATCGGATTTGAATCCAGGACTCTGGACTCAAACTCTTCGCCGGACACCTTTTTCAGGACCTGGCAAATACTGGATGACCAAACTTCCTGGAACATTCTCATGACGTCTTCGTTGTTTTCTGGGGGTACGAGGCTCAATGGGATTCCTCCTTAATGAGTTGGCGGGTCGCCGCTTTCATGTTCATCTCTGCCGCTCGACGATCGCCAATCGCAACCGGGTGAGCCAGGAAGAGTATTTGATTCTCCACCTTGAACGGTATCGGCACGGTCGCCTTGCATGGGAATTCCAGTACTTCGCCGACCTTGAGGTGCATCAGTTTCCTGGCGGGAACTGCGGCCTCCGGCAAGAGAAGTTCAGCATGAAAGCGGCACTGTTCCAGCACCTTACGAAAGTGACGACGGTCCGAAGATCCGCCGGTATGTGTGCAGTACGAACCCTGCTCATCGAGTTTCTGGAGAAGTGCATTGGTGACGACGGCAGGGAAGGCTAATTTAAGCATCCCCCGGACTTCCGCCGTGCGGACTTCCAGCGATATGGAAAGGATTTTTTCTTTCGGCGACATCAGGCGAAGAATCTGGGCTTGTCTGTGTCTTCGAACAAAGCGAAAATCCAGCTTGAGGACAGGCAGCCAAGTGGCCTCGAGTTCCTTGCAGACGACCTGCACGACACTCCCTAAAATCTCTTCCTCAATGTCGGTTACCTCTCGGACCTCGGAGACCGGATTGCCCGTCCCCCCCAACAGCATGTCAACGACCGGTAAGGCCAATGGCAAATCGAGTTCAACCGCCGCCAATGCCTCTAAAGGATGGAGTGCCGTCGAACAGACGAAGTTCAGGTCCGGCAGGCGCTGGAGAAACTCGGAATACGTGGTCTGCTCAACGGCGACCACAGCAACTTCCAAAGCACCGCGAAGATAAGCTCCCAGCGAGTTGGTAAGGTTTCGCGCAAACGTGTCATGCAACGAGCGGATTGCTTGCACGTGTTCCGGCGTGAGTGTACCCGCGCGCCGAAAGTCGCACGCCACAGCAGGTTGGTGGCGGCCTTGATCCTTCTGGGGTTGCTCTTTTCTCTCCGCTGCAACCTCCAACAGGGTGTCGATCTCTTCGTGGTTCAGAGTTTTTTCCATGATCTCCTCGCGCCGCTCAGTGCGCCGTCAAGCGCGGGCGGCGATCGCTTTGTGCCGGTTGGCTCTTACTCATGTAAGCTCGGACCTTCCGCACCGTCGCGGAATGCATTTGTGAGACCCGCGCTTCACCAACGCCGAGCACGACTCCGACTTCCTTCATCGTGAGTTCTTCGTAATAATAGAGGGCCAGGATCTGGCGTTCCCGGTCGGAGAGCTGGCCAATGGAATCCCGGAGCAATTCCCGAATCTCCTGCTTGTAGCAAAGAGAATAAGGGCTTAGTTCCTCGTTCGAAGGCTGATCGTCAGGCCCATCCCCGTTTTCTTCGTCGATGGACTGTTCCTGCAAGGTTGCCAGGTCCGCCCGCAACAAGTCCTCTTCCAACTGGCGAAGTTCTTCCAGGCCGTAGCCGGCCTCTTGCGCAAGCTCGGATTCAGTTGGCTCCCGGTGGAGCGTGAGCGTCAAGCGTTCACGCAACTCGCCCAGGGTTTTCCCCTTCTTCCGCAGCAAACGGGGACTCCAATCCAGCCCCCGCAGACTGTCGAGCATGGCTCCTCTGATCCGGTGCTGTGCGTATATCCTGAGGTCCACAAGCTTACTCGGATCGAACTTGTTGACGGCATCGATCAGCCCTAGGATACCGGAGTGGATCAGATCGTCCAGCATGACACTCGGAGGAACACGGCTGTGGACACGTTTGGCGATATGCCGCACAAGGGGGAGGTGCTCAAGAATCAAACGCTCACGCTCAGCAGGGTCGATGCGAAGCTGATTGTCATAAGCTCTCTTGGCTGCCTCGAGATGCTTTTCGACAACGCCATTTTCCATTTGCTCAAGAGGCGGGCTACTCATTTAAGAACTCCTATGGATTCGATTGACACAATCGCCGGAACTTCGGCTGGCGACAGCACTACGATTTTCGGCATGAACGGTTCGAGAATACGCCGCAGGTGAAACCGGGCGGGGCTTCCGCATAAAAGGACCGGAGCGGTAAACTCGAGATGCTCACCTGCCAGAGTTTTAAGGCCCTCCAGGACTCTCCGCAAAATCGACGGCTCGAATCCCGGCTGGCGCGCCGCGGCGGCCTGGGGATCAAAAGCCTGGTTAAGCCGGTCCTGTATGCTTGAATCCACCTGGATGACCTTGAGCTTTCCGTCATCGGCAAGCAGGGGACGAACGAATGAGCGTCCCAATGCCTGCCGGACGGCCTCGACGAGGACGATGGGATTCTTAGAAGCGGGGGCAACATCGACAAGGGTCTCGAGAATTGTTGCCAGGTCGCGTACGGGCACGTGCTCGCGCAATACTTGCTGCAGCACACGCTGGACTTCTCCGAAGGAGAGCAGTTTTGGGACCAGCTCTTCAATCAGCTTGGGTTGTGTCTCGGCCAGCCCATCCAGCAAGCGTTTGGTCTCCTGCCGGGTGAGCAGTTCGAATGCATGCTGTTTCACAAGCTCTGCGATGTGGGTGGCAACGACCGAAGGCTGATCGACGACGGCATAGCCTGCAGCCAGGGCTCGCTCTCGAAGCTGGGGTGGTATCCATTTTGCCGGCACATTGAATGCCGGCTCACGGGTGTCCTTCCCGTCGAGCGGTTCCGGATTCGCCTCGGAACTGACCGCCAACAGGTGCTCTTGGTAGAGCTCCCAGCGGGCGATTTCTACCCCTCGCAACTTCATGACATATTCTCGCGGTTTGAGCTGGGGATTATCCGTAATGTGGACAGCCGGAATCATGAAGCCGAGTTGCGTGGCGAGATGCCGGCGCAAAGCGCGGATTCTCTTCAACAACTGACCGGCGCGAGACTCATCCACAAACTGGACAAGGCTATAGCCCACCTCCAGCGCCAACTCGTCCAGCGGAGGTACGGCGTCCGGATGGGCGGTCTTCTTGGGAGCTTTGGCAGTAGACTGCTGGGCTTGTTGAACGGTCTCGATTTTCTGTGCCCGCATTGCCAGCCACGCCAGAAGCCCGGCAATGGCAAAGAACGAGAACTTGGGAAGACCTGGAACAAGGCCGAGAGTCAGCATGACACCCATGACAACCCAGAGAGGCTTGCTGCGGGCCAAGAGCTGATTGCCCAGATCCAAGCCCAGTGTGGAATCGGCCGAAGCTCGTGTGGCCACCATACCACCGGCGACCGATACGAGAAGGGATGGCACCATCGTTACCAGTCCATCCCCGACAGTAAGAATGGTGTAAGTTTGGAGCGCTTCTGAGAAGGGAATGCCCTGTTGGAAAACTCCAATCAGAAACCCCGCGACGATGTTAATGGCCGTGATCAGGATCGTGGCCAAAGCATCTCGCTGGCTGAAGCGGGCGGCGCCGTCCATCGCCCCGTAGAATTCAGCCTCGTGTGCAATCCTTTTTCGCCTTTCCCGCGCTTGTTGCTCATCAATCAGTCCGGCGCCGAGGTCGGCGTCAATGGCCATTTGTTTACCGGGCAAGGCATCCAGGGTGAACCGCGCCGTAACCTCCGCGATGCGCACGGCGCCATGGTTGATAACCAGGTACTGAATCGCAATCAGGGCCAGGAAAATAACAAAGCCGACAACATAATTCCCGCCCACAACAAACTGGCCGAAGGCTTCAATAACGTGTCCTGCGGCCGCCGAACCTTCCCCGCCATGAAGCAGGATCCGCCGGGAACTTGCGAGGTTTAGCGAAAGCCGAAAGAGGGTCAGCAACAAAAGCAATGAGGGGAAAACGGAAAACTCCACCGGTCTCTCAATATACATCGAGACAATCAGGACGAGCACGGATGCCGTGATGCTGACGGCGAGGAGCAGATCGAGGATGACGCCGGGGATGGGGATGATCATCACCATCACCATGCTGACCACGGCGGCAGGGACAATCCAGTCGCCGCTCTTCGATGGGGCATTCGACACCGGGATGAGATTGCTTTCCTTAGCCATTCGTTAAACCTGGACGGGCATCGATTTGCCCGGCACGCGCTGCGTTCGGCGTTCCTTTGCCTGCATCCGATAAATGAAGGCGAGAATTTCGGCCACGGCGGAGTACAACTTCGCGGGAATCGCCTGCCCCACTTCCACCGTGCGGTAGAGCGCTTGCGCAAGGGGCGGATTCTCGACAATCGGGATACCGTCCCAGACAGCCTGCTGCCGGATTATTTGCGCCAAAAGATTCTGGCCTTTTGCGACCACGACCGGCGCGTCCATTTCCTCGGGAAGATACCGCATGGCGACCGCGAAGTGCGTGGGGTTGGTAACAACGACGGTGGCTTGCGAAACATCCCGAATCATGCGGCGTTTCCGCATCTGCCGTTGAAGACGGCGGATGCGCCCCCGGACTGCAGGGTTACCTTCCATCTCCTTGTTTTCTTCTTTAATCTCTTGCTTGCTCATCCGCAACTGCCGTTCGAAGTTGAACTTCTCGAGCAAGAAATCGGCAGCGGACCAAACCGCAAAAACCAGGCATCCCTTCCACATCATTTCGAACATCAAACTTAGTAGCCACAAAAACGACGCTTTGGCCGGGACGAACGAGAGAGTCTGGAGATTGCCCCAGTGAGAAGCCAGAACCGTTGTGGCCAAGTAAACGAGTATTGCGGTCGGAACACAGGACTTCAGAACCTTGCGAATAGAGTCCGAGGAGAAGAGGCGTTTAGCATTGGTCGCCGGACTGAATTTTTCAGGTTTGAACGATAGAGCCTTAGGAGCGAGAACGAACCCTCCCTGGGCGAAACTCGCCCCGAGAGCCACAAGGAATCCCAAACCAACGGGTAGTGCGGCCCATCGAAAAGTCAGCAGCGCCGTCTTTCGAATAACGACAATGGTGACGCCTTCACCGCCCCTCATGGTCGCCATGAGAATCGTCGAGAACAAGTCGTACCACTCGCGGGGCCAGCGGATGACCATCCAGGACAGGCACATGATCGTGGTCAGTAGTGCCAGCGCCGGGGACAACTCGCGAGTGCGCGCAACTTGACCTTCCTCGCGGGCCTTCTTCCGCCTCTTCTGTGTCGCTTGTTCTGTACGATCCGCTTCCGGCAAGACGATTTCCTCCCCTAATGCATCAAAACGATGAGTCGTTCCGTGGTCTGAAAGACTCCCTGGAAGTACCGCTCGAAAAGCTTGGGCCAGTACCCCACGGCTCCTAACAGCACCCCCATCCCGACCAGACTTTTTACCGACATCCCAAGGAAAAGCACGGGCACCTGCGGGGCAACCCTAGCGATCAAGCCCAGCGCCAGATCGATGAGCAGAGTTGCCGCTAGAACCGGGGCGGCAATTTCCACTCCGATACAGAACATTTTTCCGGCCATGACCACCAGATGATGCGTAGCGGCTGCCGACACGGTGATGCTGCCGGGTGGCGCGTATTCAAAGCTCTTCACCAAGGCGCGCAACAGCCAATGGTCCACGCTCAAACGCAAGAAGACGAGGAGAAGCGCAGATTCGTGCAGGGTCGAAAGAACCGGAGTGTCGACGTTCGTCTGGGGGTCGATCACGTTGACCAGTGAAAAGCCGATCTGAAACCCCAGAAGCTGGCCTGCGAGCCGAACACCCTCAAAGACGAACTGGATGGACAAGGCCAGGGCCAGTCCGATAACGACTTCGCCGAAGATGATCTTCACAAAGTCAAGGGGATTGGCCGCAGTCATTTTCGGAGTGCAAAGGGGGTAAACCAGTGCGGTCAGGACCACCGTCAGCCCCGCCTTAATGCGGCGGGAAATCGCAGTGCTGCCAAAAAAAGGTGCGAACGACATTAACATGCCGAGGCGAATGCCTACGGTAACCACCGGCGCAATCAATTGTTCGAGCACAGAGTTCACACGATCCCCTTAGCCGATGTACTTGTGAAAATCCTGGAACAGCACTATGGTGAAAGCGGTGAGCTGCCGGAAACTCCAGGGCAACAGCACGAAGATTGCAGTCGCCACGGCTGCTAGCTTCGGAACGGTCGAGATTGTCGAATCCTGAATGGAAGTCAGTACCTGGCCAATGCTGACCAGGAGGCTTACCGCGGAGCCAATTATCAGGATTGGGGCCGCGAGCAATAAGGCTGTCTCAAGGGTTAACCTGATCAGTCCGACGATGCCTTCTGTAGACACTCAAACACCTCAGTAGAAACTCTTTACCAGGGACCCCACGACCAGGTTCCATCCATCGACCATGACGAACAGGAGAATCTTCACCGGCGTGGAAATCATAACGGGGGGAAGTTGCATCATCCCCATGGAGGTCGTGATCGAAGCGACCACCATGTCGATCACCAGGAACGGAAGATACAGCACGAGCCCAATCTGGAATCCCGCGCGCAACTCCGAAAGAATATAGGCCGGGATTACGACGCGCATGCTTAAGTCTTCCGGTTTGGCCGGGCGCGGGGCCTTGGCCAGTTCCACAAACAGGGCGAGGTCCTTTTCTCTGGCGTACTTCAGCATGAACGTGCGTAAGGGCTTGGAGCCCAACTCGACTGCCTGAATCGCACTGACTGAATTGCTCTCCAGAGGGACGACTGCCGTGCGGTAAATATCGCATCCAACGGGCTGCATGATGAAGTAAGTGAGGAACAGGGCTAACCCGGTAAGGGTTTGATTCGTGGGTATGGTTTGAGTTCCAAGCGCCTGCCGGAGAAAATGAAAGACAACCAGCAGCCGCACAAAGGGGGTCATGCACATTGCGATTGCGGGAAGAAAAACGAGGATTGTCAGCAAAATGACAATCGTCCAGGGAAGAGACTTGGGGCCGCCGGCGAGTTGCGGTAACGGTAATCCCGATTGGCCGGCGTCTGCTGCGAATGCCGGAGTCGGCAGAGCCGCGCCCAGCAGAAGCACGACCAAGAACCCTAGCGCGAGCTTTACCGTCCGAATCATAGGTCTCATGACTGCTGACAATCCTTGCTAATAGGGTCTTCTCCCGCCAGATCCCCTGCCCCCAACTGAGCGGCGGTCATCAGAACGGTGATCGAGCTGGCCGTACCCGCGACCAGTATTTCCTGGTGACGGTATTCCACCACGGCAAGGAAACGCTTGTCTCCCAGCGAGAGGGTCTCCCGCAAGCGCAACTTTTTTTT
>JBKQVI010000338.1:0-16755 GCA_052139985.1 Terriglobia bacterium | reverse complement strand
GTCCCACGATGTTGATGAAAACAAAGGAAGAAGGAAGTGACATATTGACTAATGCCACGATGTTGATGAAAACAAACGGCTTATTTTTTCTATCCCACGATATGTATGAAAGGAAAGGTAGTTAGCTAAAATCGCAGGGGAGAATGGAGATGGGGGCGCGCCCAAGACCGCCTGGGCTCTGTTTCGCCGGGCAGCTTAAAATGTGGAAACTCCCGGCACGGACAGGGTTCCTGTGGCAATACTTATGGCATGGCCATCCTGGCCATGACCTCACACGGCAAGACGTCGTGCCAGGTCCAAGGGATCCCCGGCTCTCACTTTTATGTCGCGCACGCGCGCGGCGGAGGTAGCGCGACCGGAGCGGCCAACGATGTTATACTGAACTGTCAGGGTTGAATTCCGCGGCGAGGGAGGTTTTGCGGTGTGCGGGCAGTGCCGCGCTCGTCGCGGTTTCTTACCCTGGGAGCGAAAACCTCAAAATCCGATCAAAGGAGCTAAACAGCATGGCAGCACGGACTTCAGAAGCGGAATGGAAGGGCAATCTTCTTCATGGCAAAGGGACGATGAAGCTGGGAAGCGGCGCCTACGAAGGGCAGTACTCTTTTTCCTCTCGATTTGAGAGTGGCACGGGCACCAATCCTGAGGAACTGATTGCGGCGGCGCACGCCGGGTGCTTTTCCATGGCTCTCTCCGCGGGGCTAGGCAAGGGAGGTTATACGCCCACGCGCATCCACACTGCGGCCACGGTGCACCTGGAGAAAGTCGGTGAGGGCTTCAACATTACGCGGATTGATCTCAATACCGAGGCGGAGATACCCGGTATCGATGCCGCAACCTTTGAGAAGTTCGCCAACGACGCCAAGACAGGCTGCCCGGTGTCCAAGGTCCTTGCCGGCGCGAAGATAAGTTTGACAGCCAAGCTGGTCTAAGCATCGTGCACTCGCACCACCACCATCACCATCACGGGTTAACCGCGACCTGGGTTGTAAAGATCGCGTTGGTGGCGACGCTCGCTCTGGTGGCTACGGAATTCGTCGTCGGCTCGTTGTCTCACAGCCTGGCCCTGGTGAGCGATGGATGGCACAATCTAACCGACGTTCCATCGCTGATTCTCTCCTGGATTGCCCTCTATTTTGAGCGCCGGCCCCCCGACGAGCGGAAAACCTTTGGATATCAACGGGCGGGCGTGCTGGTAGCTTTCGTGAACGCCCTGCTGCTGGTGGCGGTGGCGCTGTACCTCTGCTACGAAGGCTACCAACGAATCGTGCGGCCGGAGCCGGTGGCTTCCGGCGCAATGTTGGTGGTCGGCATCATCGCCTTGGTCGTGAACGGCGGAATCTCGTGGGGCTTGTTGGGCGAACGCCGCGACCTGAACCTGCGAGCGGTGTTCATCCATAACCTTGGTGACGCGCTTTCCAATGTGGCGATCATTGCCGGCGCCTGGGTAATTCGGGTGACCGGCCATACCATCATCGATCCCGCCCTGGGATTCTTGATTGCAGGGTTGATCCTGTGGTCGGCGGCGGGAATCGTCTCCGACTCCGTTAATATCCTGATGGAAAGCCTGCCCAAGGGCATGAACCTGGAAGGCGTGGCGGCCGCGATGCTCCGCGTGGAAGGAGTCAAAGAAGTTCATGACGTGCACGTCTGGTGCCTCGGTTCCAACTCCCAGGCCCTCTCCTGCCACGTCCATATTCTGGATATGCCCACGTCGGAAAGTGAGCAAATCGCTCACCAGGTGCGCGAAGTGCTGGCCCATGAATTCGGGATACATCACACTACGATACAATTTGAGCACACCCACCCGCCAGGAGAGTTTCACATGTACATGCCGACGGCTAAAAGCAGTGACAGGTGACACGAGCAGTGACAGGTGACGAGTGACAAGTGACAAGCAGACACAAGGGCCGTGGTGCGTAACGGGAAGCGAATGAGCGGTCGAGTTGGCGCTTCTGACTTTACCAACCCAGGTGGCGTCTCCGCCTTTGTTCGCTTGTCACTCGTCACTGGTCACTCGTCACTGCTTTTTTCTCGCACTTGACACCTACATGGGCCGAGCGTAGGATTCACCCATGCAAACGCCCACGGTCCGACGCCCGGCCGTAGCGGGGCGCTTTTATCCAGCCAAGCCGGAAGCTCTCGCGCGGCAGCTTGACCAGTACCTTGCTGCGGACGGCCTTACCCCTGAAAAGACTGAAGCACCTTTGGGCTGCGTGGTTCCCCATGCCGGCTACATGTATTCGGGGCACGTGGCCGGCTCAGTGTTTCAGCGGCTGCCCCCGCGCGCCGGTTACATCATCCTTTGCCCAAATCATACCGGACGCGGAGTGCCGCTGGCGACGATGTCCAACGGTGAATGGCTTACACCGCTAGGCCCCGCGCGCATTGACGCCGGGCTGGCGCAGCGCTTGCTCCGATCCTGCCATCTGCTGATGGACGATGCCAAGGCGCACGAGGACGAGCACGCGATTGAAGTCGAGCTTCCGTTCTTGCAACGCAGCGCGGGCGCATTCACGTTCGTTCCCATCGCCATCGGTGTAAGCCGCTATGCGGCCCTGGAAGCGTTGGGGCACGCTATGGCACAGGTGCTGAAGAGTTCAGCGGGCAGCGTATTGATGGTCGCTTCGAGCGATATGAACCACTACGAGCCCGATGACATCACGCGGGTCAAAGACCGCAAAGCCATTGACCAGATCCTGGCTCTCGATCCCGCCGGGTTGTACGAGGTTATTCAGAAGGAAGATATTTCCATGTGTGGCTACGGCCCGGCCGTTGCCATGCTCACCGCGGCGAAAGATCTGGGCGCAACTCGCGCCGAGCTTGTCCGCTATGCCACTTCGGCTGACACGAGTGGCGACCGCAGTGCGGTGGTGGGCTATGCTGGCATAGTAGTCTCCTGACCCGAAATCCCACTGACAAGGTTGCATTAGAAATATGAAGGCGCGCCCACCCTTTGCGCAGGGATGAGCGCGCCCGCTGTCTATCGAGTGAGAAACCGATTATGCCCGCTTGCCTTCCGATCTCGTCAGGGGGCGTTTTCCGGCGGCGTTGCCCCCGGCTATTTTGTGAATCCCCTGCGGGGATCAGAAATCGACGCTGCCTTCCAGTTTTTCCGCAAGCCCTTTGGCCCGCCATGCGCCGCCGTAAAGGCAGGCGCGACGTTCGAATCGGGACCTAATGAAGTTTTTGATAATTGCGAGTATTCTTTCCCTGCAAGCGCCACGTTTGGCGGGTCGGTGTCGCTGATTGCGAACTCCAAGCGCAGGGAGTATTCAATGCGAAATAGTAATCGCAGGCTTTTTCTTCAACAGGCTGTGGGTGCGATGGCAGGCGGGACCATGATGGGCAGCACGGCTCAGAGCTATTCGCGCATCCTCGGATCGAATGACCGCATTTCACTCGGCCATGTCGGCACCGGCAATCGTGGGAGGAGTTTGGAATTTATATTGTCCAAGTTGAAGGACAAGATGAACGTGGAGGTGACGGCGCTTTGCGATCTGTGGAAAGTGAACCGCGAGCGCATGGCCTCGATGTCAGAGAAACGCTATGGGCGGGCGCCGCGGACCTTCATGAACCTTGAGGATATGCTGGCGCTCAAAGATATTGATGCCGTAATTATCTCGACGCCGGAACATCAGCATTCGCCGATGCTGAAGATGGTGGCCGAGGCGGACAAGCACGCGTATGTCGAGAAGCCCATGGGCAATGTCCTTGAGGAAGCCAAGGCGGCGCGTGATGCCGTGCTGGCCCGCAACCTCATCGTGCAGGTTGGAACGCAGCGGCGGAGCGAACCCTACCAAGTTGCCGCCCGCGAATGGTACAAGCAGGGGGTAACCGGGGACGTCAGCAAAATCGAAATCGTCTGGGATTATCACGGTGCACGCTGGCGAGGCCGCCCGGAGGTGAAGCAAATCCGGGAAGAGGACATCGACTGGAGAAGGTGGTTGATGACCCGGCCCTACCGCCCCTTCGATCCCCAGCTCTACTTTGAATACCGGCTCTACAAAGATTTCTCGAGTGGAATTGCCGACCAGTGGATGAGCCACGCCATCGATATGGTCCACTGGTTCATGGACGATCACTTCCCGGTCTCCGTTGTCGCGAACGGCGGGGTTTTCGCTTGGCACGACGGCCGCGAGAATCCCGACACCTTCCAGGCTCTGCTGAACTATGGCAACGGTTTCCTGGTGAGTTATGCGACGAGTTTCGGAAACGACTACAACAGCTTCTTCCGCATCATGGGGAAAAAGGGAACGCTCATCAACTTCGGGCCAGAAGGCACGCCGCGCTGGAAGTGGGTGGAGGAAAAAGGCGATGCTGAGGCCATGGCCGACATCCAACACGAGGAGAAATGGCTGTCACTTCCCGGCGACGGCGGGCGCGGGCCCGGGCTAACGCCGGACGAAGATTTATCCCACATGACGAATTGGCTGGAGGCCTTGCGCGCGTCGAAGCAACCCTCTGCACCCGTCCAGGCCGGCTACGCCCACTCGGTTGCCTGCATCATGGCGGCACGGGCGTACTGGGAAGGGAAGCGGCTCTACTGGAATTCCGCGAATGAGACCATCGTCGATCAGCCGCCTTCTGCTTAGGCCGGGCTGGGAAGCTGAAGGTGGAGAGACGATCTGGCTTGCACCGCCCTCAGCCCCAAAGGGGCGCCGCTGCAAGATTCACCTGCCACGTGAAAAGGAGAAAACTATGACCCTTCGCCCTAACCATCCCATAAGGTTCGCCGCGTTTGCCCTTGCCGTCGCATGTTGTGTGCTCACGGCCGGGGCGCAAACCTCGAAGCCCAAAAAGGTATTCATGATTACCGACATGGAAGGCGTCAGCGGAATCTTTGACAGCGACGTGCAGTGCATTCCTTACAAAAGCCCGCGCTGGGAAGAATCCCACAAGCTGCTCACGGGTGAGGTGAACGCCGCGGTAGACGGCCTGCTGGCGGGCGGCGCGGCGGACGTAGTCGTGTGGGACGGCCATGACTCCAGCCAATCGCTGTCCGTCCTGGACATTCACCCCAAGGCCCGGCTTCTGACCGGCACGCCGGTTTCGCCCACGGGCGAACTGGACCCTTCCTATAGCGCGGTGATTTTCATCGGCCAACATGCGATGGCAGGCGCGCGCAACGGCATCCTGAGCCACTCGTATAGCTCGCTGGGAATCCAGAATATCTGGGTGAACGGAAAACCCACCGGCGAAATCGGCGGCCGGGTGATGCTGGCGGGATATTTCGGAATTCCCGTCATCATGCTTTCGGGCGACACTGCGGCCTGCGCCGAATTGCACAATTATGTTCCGCAGGCCGAGTGCGCCGAAGTGAAGACCGGCGTGAGCCGCACGGCGGGTTTCATGCTCTCGCACCCAGCCGCGTGCGCTTTGATTCGCGAGAAGGCTCAACGCGCCATGGAGCGGCTGGGAGAATTCCAACCGTACCGAACCTCCGGCCCCATGGAAGTCAAAGTGGAGTTCACGACTCGTGGCGAGCCGAACGTCCATCCGCGCGAAGGCGTAGAGCGCTTGAACGAGCGCACCTGGGCTTTTCGCGGCAAAGACATCGTCGACGCCTGGTTGAAGTTTAACGCGATGTGAGGGGAAGGAGTCAGGAGCCAGGAATCAGAAACCGGAAATGCCCGGCTCTCCTCCTGGTCACCTCCGTTTGGCCCTTTGTGGGTAGACTATAGATATAGGCCTCAAAGAACTCCTCTCCTTAGATGAGGAAGGGTGGCGCGCCGGGGTGGTGCTGACACGGGGATAGAGAGCCAGTGGTCAAGCGCCGGACCGCGCCAAGGTCATTCGTGCGCGTGGAGCCATTCTTCCAGGGCCCTGGGAACATCGGTCTCAAGCGGCTCGACCTTGACGCTAAGCGCCTGCGATGCATTCGCTGCATCGTAGGTGGCGCGGACCGGCTCGAAGGCCGCAAGCGCTTCTTGCTCGACCATTTTCCGCGTCAACGGGTCTTGGGGATTCAACACCAGCAAGGGCCGTGGTGCGAGGGCTGCAAAGACGTCGGTAAGGTCGAAGTCCTGAAGCGCGCCGGGCAAGAGAAAGTAGGCGGGTTGCTCGTACAGTTGGGCCGTGGCGAGTGCGCCGTACGATGCCGGGACGCCCTCCACGGCCGTGGACGAAATCTCCGAGTCGAGAGAAGCGGCAAACAGCGCCGTGACCCCGGCCCAGCCTCGTCCCACGATCGCCACGTGTTTGGGATCAACATCCGGACGCGTACGCAGATAGCGAACCACAGCGAGTGCGTCGTCAACGCGCATTCCCAAAAGCGGACGCCCCAGGAAAAGGGCCGCGTAGGCAAAGTCGGCATCCCTGCCATCGCGAGGATGGAAGTAATCGTCTTCCTGCTCCCGCACGTCGCGAGGCGCCCAGGTTTCGCCAAAGCCGCGAACGTCTGCGACGGCGACAACGCGACCCTGCTCAGCCAAGGAAGCGAAAAGGGCTGGGCCGTCGCCTTCTCCCTGGCGATCGCGCAGATAGACCACTGCGGGAGCTCTGCCCTCCAATCCCTTCCGGTGGATCACCCGAGTAGGAACTGAGATGCCGGGTTCACTCGCAAGCAGCAACTTCTCAACCACCAAGTCTCCCACTTCGGATGTAGCAGGAGCGTTTTCCACGCGCGGCGTCATGTCGGCGGGCAACGCCAGGTCCTGTCCTGATTTGAACGTAGCGCCGCCCTTTAGGGCGGCACGTGCCGGGCTCAAGCCCGGCGCTACATCCGAAATAGGCGCAGTACCCAACGCCAGGCGGGTGCGGATTTTTGCAACGAGAGTCTTGTGGAAGTCGGCGTCGCGGCGTCGCGCGGACAACTGCTGCAACTCCTGCTCGGCCTGCGCGCGGTTAAAATCGTGAACGGTCTTCCCGCCCAGAGAAGTAATCACCTGGCCGGTGGGAGTGCATTCCAGGGTCGCGTCCTTCTCCGTGAAGATTTCCGGCTCGTGGGCCACGGCGTCGACGCCTTTCAGCCAGCGGTCAAACCAGGCATAAGTAGCCTCGCGTAGCGGCTGGCTGTACATATGGTGGTGGTCAAACTCCACCATCTTGATTCGATCGGATATGCCGAGTTTCTTGTAGAGAGCCTGGGCCTCGGAAAACGTCTGGCGCGTGCCCTCGATGGGGAAGAAGTCCCGGACGGCTGCTCCAATCAGCACGGGCCGCGGGGCAATCATGCCTACGAATTCGGTGTGGTCGATCCCGGCGGCCAAGAGTCCGGGAATATCCTGCTCCGGGTCGGAACCTGCATCCAGGCTGCGAGCGGCGATCTTCTGGGGCAGGGAGGTGATGAAGGTGACGATGGAGGCTACCTTTACGCGTGGATCGAGCATGGAGATATAAGCCGTCAGCGTGCCGCCGCCGGAGTTGCCGGTCACCCCGATTCGCGTGGCGTCCACCTCGGGAAGACTGGTGAGGTAATCGATGCCGCGTATTCCGTCCCAAATGAAGTAGCGCGCCAGGTTTTGTCCCAGCAGGATTTCCTGCAGCCCCGCCATGGCGTGCTGGCGGTCGGGATCCTTCTCCTTTTGCAGAAAGTCCCAGTACTGATACCTTTCGCCCTGCCCCATGGGATCGTAGCTCAAGACGACGTAGCCTCGCTTTGCGAGTCCAATGAAAAGATGCTGGTAGATGTCGTAGGCTTTTCCGTTCGCGGAATGGCCGCAGGGAGTGAGCACCGCCGGGAACGGCCCTTTACCGACGGTCGGCACATAGAGGTTCGCAGTCACATAGTATTCGGGCAGGCTCTCGAAAATGACCTTGCGGATAACGTATCCCTCGCGCGGAACCGCGCCGACCACGCGCGCATGGAGCGGCGAACGTTCCGAGGGTAAGCCTCCAATTAATTCCAGAAAGGTCCGGCGATTTGCCTCCTGCCATCTGCGGAAATCGGACTCGTTCTGGATTTGGTTGAATCGCGCCAAGCGCTGTTGAGTGGCCTCCTGCACGAGCTTCTCAAAGTAGGCGGGCAGCATCTGGCGCATTTCTGAAGTATCTTGATTTACGCGGAGGTCGACTTGGGTAAGCTGTGCTTCACCAGCTATGGCTTGAGGCGCAAACGCAAGGATTAGTACGGCGCAACTCATCGTTCGATTCATCCGGGGCCTCCTGCGAGGATGATACCTTCCATTCGGCGGACTTGCTGTCGGCAAATTCCAATTCGGATTTTACCGCAATCAATCGTAAGCAAAGGGAAGTTTCAGTACCCATCGTTTTTGAAATGTGGTACAAGTTCCCTGCAAGCGTTCCTGTTGCTGCGAGGGTTGGTGGCAATTTCGGATCGAGTGCGCTCCAGCGGCTGAAGCCGCTCCGGCTGAGACGACGGTCTCCCGCACGGTTACCGCTGGCAAACTTATGAGAATGCGAAAAATCACCATGTCATTGAGAATCAATCTGATTATCGTGCTTTTCCTGTCATGCGTGGCGAATGCGGTCGCGCAGACGGCTACTGCTATCATCCGTCCCAAGGAGATCGATGATGTTTTAGTGAATCCGGGCATGGGGATCCAGACCTTCCAGCGGTTCAACGGGGATGCGATAAACCCCGGCCTCGGTTGGTCGGAAGAAGGCCCCGTTGTAAAGCTGGGCGCGCCATTAGGAACGGCAGATTTCCCCGCGTCTTCCATTTCCTATTGTCGCTGGTTCTGGGAGACGCTGGAGCCGGAGCAGGGGAAGGTGCGGTGGGAAATTCTCGACACCGCCCTTCGAGAGGCGCACGCTCATCATCAAGCGCTGGCGATTCGCCTGATGCCTTACGACCAGAAGCACCCGCTTCCAGAGTGGTATCAGAAGTCGGGAGCGCGGCGTGCGAACCAGGCGACGGACAAGGACGGAGACATCTGGCAGCCCGACTTTGCTGACCCGCTGTACCTGAAGTATTGGGGAGCGGTGGTGGTGGCGGCAGGAGAGCGCTACGACGGGCATCCGGATTTGGACAGCGTGGATATTTCCTCGGTCGGCTATTGGGGTGAAGGCTGGAGCCCCTACATGCCGGTGTTCGAGGTGCAGCAGAAACTTGTGGACATCTGGCTGGCAGCGTTCAAGCGCACGCCGCTGCTGATGAATTTTGACCAGGAAAAAGCGCTGGCGTATGGAACACAGCAGGGCGCGGGATGGCGGCTGGATTGTTGGGGCGACATGCGCGTAACCACCGGCGCACAGTGGTGCCACATGTTGGACTTATACCCGGAGCAGATCGTTCGCGCCGGGATTCGGGATGTGTGGCAGCGCAGTCCGGTGTCACTCGAGACGTGCTGGGTACCCGGCGGATGGAAGCAAAAGGGCTATGACCTGGATTACATCATCGCCCAGGCGCTGCGTTGGCACGTCTCGTCAGTAAACATCAAGTCCTCGGCGATTCCGCCGGAGTGGAAGAAGGCCTTCGACGATTTCCAGAAGAAGATGGGCTACCGATTCATCTTGCGGCGGCTGGAGTATCCGAAAGTCGTTCCGGCGGGCACGATGCAGCCGATCAACATGTGGTGGTTGAATGCAGGCGTGGCGCCGGTCTATCGCCAGTACGAATTGGCCATGGAGTTTCGTTCCGCCAGTAGCAGCGCGGAAGTCAAGCTGCCCGTGGACGTCCGGAAGTGGCTTCCCGGCGACGCGGTGTTCGATGGCACGATTTATATTCCCGAGAGTTTGAAGCCGGGGAACTACCGCCTGTGCCTGGCCCTACTCGATCCGCGCACCGGGCAGCCGGCCATTAAACTCGCTGTCGAGGGAATCCAGCCCGACGGTTGGTATGACCTTGCGCCCATCGAGGTCCAGTGAAGGCAGAGCTTCCTTCCGAATCTCCCAGCGATATATCCGGGTTGTGTGAATGTGAGAATCCAACATGTCATCGCGACTGATACTGGTCACCTTCTTTTCCCTTGCGTGTGCCATCAATGCAGGTGCACAGAATGAAACCACGGTCGTTCGTCCCAAGGAGATTAGCGACGTACTCGTGAATCCGGGCATGGGGATTGAGACCTTCCAGCGCTTCAACGGGGATGCGACTAACCCTGGCCTAGGGTGGTCGGAAGAAGGCCCGGTGGGAAAGTTGGCGCCGCCAGCGGGAGCCGTGGACTTCCCCGCGTCGTCCGTTTCCTATTGCCGTTGGTTTTGGGAAACGCTGGAGCCGGAACAGGGGAAGGTGCGGTGGGAAATTCTCGACACTGCCCTGCGTGAGGCGCACGCGCACCATCAAGCGCTGGCAATTCGCCTGATGCCCTACGACGAGAAGCATCCGCTGCCCGAATGGTATCGAAAGTCGGGAGCGCGGCGTGCAAACCAGGCGACCGACAAGGACGGGGACATCTGGCAGCCTGATTTTGCCGACCCGTTGTACTGGAAGTATTGGGGAGCGTTGGTGGCGGCGGCAGGAGAGCGCTACGACGGCCATCCGGATTTGGACAGCGTGGATATTTCTTCGGTCGGTTATTGGGGCGAAGGATGGAGCCCGTACATGCCGGCGTTCGAGGTGCAGCGAAAGCTGGTGGATATCTGGCTCGAAGCATTCAAGCGCACGCCACTGCTGATGAACTTCGACGAAGAGAAAGCCCTGGCGTATGGAACCGAGCATGGCGCGGGATGGCGGCTGGACTGTTGGGGTGACATGCGATCCTCCTCCGACGATCCTTTCTTCGCTGCGGAGATGCTGGATGTGTACCCGCAGCAAATCGTTCGCGCCGGGATTCAGAACGTCTGGCAGCGCAGCCTCGTGTCGCTCGAAGCGTGTTGGGTGCCGGGCTACTGGAAGCAGCAAGGGTGGAACCTCGATTACATCCTCTCCCAGGCGCTGCGGTGGCATGTCTCTTCGGTGAACATCAAATCGACGGCGCTTCCGCCTGAGTGGAAGAATGCCTTCGATGAATTTCAGAAGCGGATGGGCTATCGATTCATTTTGCGGCGTGTGGAATATCCGAAGGTCGTCCTGGCGGGCACGATGCAGCCCATCCACATGTGGTGGCTGAACGCAGGAGTCGCGCCGGTTTATCGCCCGTACGATCTGGCCATCGAACTGCGCTCCACCAGCGAGAGCGCGAAAATAACGCTGCCCGTGGACATCCGCAAGTGGGTGCCCGGAGATGCTGTGTACGATGGCACGATCTACGTTCCTGAAACCTTGCAGCCGGGGAATTATCGCGTGCGCGTAGCGCTGCTTGACCCGCGAACGGGGAAGCCGACGATCAAGCTCGCCATCGAGGGGCTTCAGCCTGACGGTTGGTACGACCTCGCGCCGATCGAGGTTAAGGCTATGAGGGAGAATTGAAATGAAGTGGACTCTTATCGCTATCTTGGGTTTCTTGACTGCGCTGACGGCGGTGATGCTGGGCCAGTCCCGGGCGTATCGTGACCGCTGGGTTTACGTTTCAACGGGACTCGACAGTGACCAGGAATTGGCGCGCATCGAGGGTATTGCGCGCACCGCGAGCGAACATGGGGTCAACGGCATTCTGCTGTCGGCGGGCGTCGACGCGATGGATTTGAAATCCCCGGAAGAGCTCGACCGCATGACGCGCCTCAAGCAGACCTGCGATCACCTTGGCGTGGAAGTTATCCCCAGCGGTTTCGGCGTTGGCTATGGGGGCGGGGTCTTATCGCATAACAAAAACTTGGCCGCGGGGCAGCCTGTCCGCGGAGCATTGTTTGTGGCGGGAGAGCACGAAGCGCACTTTCGCGCCGACCCATCGGTGAAGCTCGCGAATGGCGGCTTCGAGGAACAAGCGGGCAACTTGCCGGCCGGCTTCAAGTCGCATGGATCGCGGGCCACGATTGACACTACGGTTTTTCACTCCGGCCATGCTTCGGTACGCTTCGAAGACTTCAGCGGATCGGAAGGCGAAGTTTACCTCGCTCAATCGTTGCACGTGCATCCTTATCGCTGCTATCGCTTGCGAGCCTGGGTGAAGACCGAGGGTGCCGGGCCGCGCATGGCCATTCATCTGCTTGCCGTCGCTCCCGACGGGCGTGACCTTTCCTACATGGAACCGCCCTTACCGGAGATTAGCGACTGGCACGAAGTGATCTGGGGTTTCAGCAGTTGGTACGCGGATACGGTGGAATTCCGCGTGGGCGTTTCGGATGGAAAGGCCGGCAAGGTCTGGGTGGACGACGTCGCCATCGAGGAAGTGGGCCTGACGAACGTTCTGCGCCGGTCCGGAACGCCGGTGAAGGTCAGCAATGAAAAGACGGGCACGGTTTACGAGGAGGGCCGTGACTTCGCGCCCATCTCCGACCCAAAGCTCGATTTCAGTTGGGACCACGAGGGGCCGCCGATTTCGCTTCTGCCCGGCGGACGTATCCACTCGGGCGACCGCCTGCGAGTTGACTATTACCATGGCACCACGATCTATCGCGATCAGACCGCCATCGATATGTCGGAGCCTGCCGTGTACGAAGTGTGGCAGCGCCAGATTCCGCTGATTGAAAAGTATCTTGCGCCCAAGAAGTACTTCCTCAGCATGGATGAAGTGCGCGTGGGTGGCTTCTGCGAGGCATGCAAGAGCCGGCATCTCTCCATGGCCCAGATCCTCGGTGATTGTGTGGCCCGGCAGTACAAGATGGTCCGCGCGGCCAACCCGCAGGCGGAGATCTATGTCTGGTCCGACATGTTCGATCCCAACCACAACGCCCAGCAGCGATACTACCTGATTGACGGGAGCTTCCACGGCACATGGAATTACATTCCCAAGGATATCGTGATGGCCTGCTGGTACTACGAAAAGCGCGACCTGAGTCTCGACTTCTTTTCGAAGCTCGGATTCCAGACCTTGGACGCGGGCTACTACGATGCCGACGACCTTGAGAACCCCAAAGGGTGGATCCAATCTCTTGACCACACCCGCGGCGCCATCGGCGTCATGTACACGACCTGGGAGAACAAGTACCAGTTGCTGCCGGGTTTTGGCGATTTGGTTTCGAAGCGGTAAGCGCCTCTTGGCGTTGTCACAGCTTTTGCTTTACAAGGGGTGATAAAGGGTACAAGAGGGTGCGAACCTATGCTGAAGCCGTGTCGATCATGAGTTCAGGATGCGGGCGTTTTGTCGCAATTTCGGGACGTACCCATGAATCGGATTCGGCGCCGTTGCGTGATGCTGTCAGAAAAACCCCCGGACCGCACTATTCCGCCCGATTTCTCGCAGTTTAGAGCATGCTGCTCGTCAATCAAGCTGCTCATTCGAAGCACTAACGAACCAACGGTGTCCCCGCACCGTCGGTGTTCTCACTTCTGTAAAACAAGTAGCGCGCCTGCGGTCTAGGTCCGCGGCTTTTCGAGATGGTGCCCTGCGGGGCGCGCACGCAGATTTTCGCGGTGTGACGTCGGCGCCTGCCGTTTCGGTACGACCGATTTGGACTTGGTAACGATCGCGGGCTCCTGGCCATTGATGAGCGCACGCGGAATTGAAAATGAAAGGCTCGATTCCGGATGAAAAGCCGCGGACCCACAATAGAGGTCGCGCTACTTTGCTCTGCACTACTCGCTCACCAACATCCCGAGGCAGCGGGCGGGCAAGGGGAGCATTTCGTTCGCAGATGGCCACAGGTTGTCCTTCCATTTTGCAAGACTCCCTATTGCACCGCCAGAGGTACGATGCTCGTCGGGGCCGTATTCCACCCCGCGATTTCCAGCCCCAACTCCTTCCCGGTGGCCGCGGGCAGTTCATAGCTGCCGGTGATTTCGCGGGTTTCGCCCGGCAGCAAGGAGAAGTAGTTATCTTCCCAAAGCACGGGCGTAATGTCTGTTCCATCTTTCCGGTTGGTGAGCCGCGCCCGCACCATGAACGCCAGGTTCTTGCTTGGGTTTTGTATCTCCGCGTGGACGACGCCGGTGTCGCCTTGGCTCTCCAGTCTGGCGTGGGAAACCAATTGCACGGCGGGGAGGCTATTAAGGCCGGTCAAATCGCCGTAAGAAGCTTGCGGCGTGTAGGCGGTACCGCGGCGTTTTGCCCAATCCATCACATCGGGTTTCGTAGACAACCAATAGAAATTGTCGCTCACCAACTTGCCGGAGGCATCGTGCAGCCACAGCCTCAGGAAATAGGTCGTCGTGAGGGCGGCCACTTTCGGCAGCTCAAAGGCTTTGGTGCTGCTGTCCGGGGGCAGGTCCAGCACCGTATCGCGGACGGCTTGTTCGCTGGCGTCCAGGTTGTAGATCTTAGCCGTCACCTTCATTCCCGCGAGTCGACTATCAAGGCCGTTGACGACGGCGACCGAGTCGTCGTCATAGGAATACTGCACGTGGACCATCTCACACGCCCGCTTGGTGCCGAAGTACCCGCCTCCTGGCACAAGGTAGTAATCGTAGAGGTGCCAGATCAGCGATGGCCAGGAGTTGTTGAGCATCCACTGAATGACTCCCGTTGACGTGTACTTGTTGCGTCCGTAGGCCTCGAACATGGCCCGCTCCCCCTCATACGCCATAGCTTGCGCTTTCCGCAGGTAGTCATCGAGACTCTGGGCCTTGCCGTAGCGCCGGTCCATCCCGTTCGTGAAGAGGTCGACATTCCGAAAGCGCCCGCCGCCCGCGTGGAAGTCCCAGTAGTCGTCGATCGGCCACAGGTGATCAGCGGGCAGGAAGCGTTCCAAACTTTCGAGCGTGGGGATTGCCGGCCCCGGGCTCGTTTCTGTATTGTAGCCATAAGCGCCGCCGGCTTTGCTGTCGGTCAGCCAGTAGTTCGGCGGCTCATAATCGTACGGCCCGGTCATCTTTACGCCCGAGGCTCCGGTCACCGTCGTCGGGTCAGCGGCGGCGGAAGAAAGAGAGGGATTCGGCCAGCGGTTATCCTGCAAGACTCCCAGATACATCTTCTCGACGTCGGCCGGCGGAGGTCCATCGCTGCCGTAGAGCCAAACAAAAACGCTGGGGTGCGTACGCAGGCGGCGCACCTGGTCCGCCAAGGAAGCACCTGCGATCTTGTAGTTTTCCGGCGCCCACTCTTTCCACCGCTCCCAGATGCTGCAACAACACCAGCCCGGCATCACCAGGATTCCCATGCGGTCCGTCGCGTCAAAGAGCTCGTCCCGCTCCATCTGGCCCTCCAGGCGTATGGCATTGAGGCCCATGTCGCGGGTGTAGCGCAGTCCGGCGTCCATTCGTTCCGGGGAGACGCGCTGAAGCATGTCCGACGACCAGGCGGCGCCGCGCACCAGGATCTTCCGGCCGTTGATTTTGAAAAGGCGATGGCCCTGCTCGGTCATCTCCGAAGTTACTTCCCGCACCCCGAATTGCAGCGTCGCCGAGTCGGAAACACGCCCGCCACTTTCAAACTCCAGCTTGGCCACGTATAGCTCCGGCTTGCCCATCTGGTAGGGCCACCACAGCCGCGGCTGCGCCAGATTGAGCTGGGGATGCTGCTCAGCCGTGAGGCGGATCGTTTTCGATTCTGCCGCGCCCAGTTCAACCGGTTGCTCCAAGTGAATGTTCTCAATCTCTGCCCGAAGCACGCCCTTGACCGGATGATCCGAGACGTTCTGGAGGTCGGCGCTGATGTCGAGTGTCGCCGCCTTATTGTCGGGAGCCAGCTTCGTGCTCACAAAGGGGTGTCGCAAAGAAACCTCGCCACTGGGCGTGAGGTAGACATCTTTCCACAACCCCATGTTCTTGTCCGGTGGCATCGGATTCCAGTCCACCCAGTTGATGGTGAGGTCGTTTTTCTCGGAAGCTAAGACTTCCACGGCAAGCGCATTGGGTTTCCCTGCCTGCGTAAATGCGGTGACGTTAAATTCGAAAGCTCGAAACGCCCCGGCAACATCGGCGGCATCGGCGATTTTCTTCCCATTCAGCCAGAGGTTGGCGCGGTAGTTGATGCCGTCGAAATGCAGCCACACAGTCTGATTCTGATAGCTCGCGGGCAAGGTGAACTCTGTGCGGAACCACCATCCGCAGCGGAAGGGACTGTCGTCCGGCATGGGCTGATCGACGACGAGACGCCGGGTGGCAAAGTTCGTCCCAGGCAGGGAGCGGAAGTTCATCCCGAAGTAGGGGTCCGCGTAGGTCTTGTCCGCCACCAAGGCTCCCACCACAGTCGTGGGCACCTGCGTCTTATGCCATTCCGAGGTCGCGAAGCCCACCTTCGAAATCTCTTCCCCGGGGGCCTTGATTTGGCACGCGGATTCCAACGCCCAGTTGTCCCGCAGCGGAACTCTCGGTTCTTGCCCTGCGGTCGCGGCCGTAGCGAGCCCTGCGAGTGCGGGAAACAGGATCGTCCAAATCATCAAGGAAATATCGATTCTTCGTGTATGTGGCATGAGGCTCCTTGCATCGCCCAATTTAATCTGAATATAGAGACAAAGTTCAAAAGTCGGACCACGCCTATGCGCGGATGTGTCGCCCGGCGCTTCCGGCTGTATCGTCAGCCAATCTAAAGCTGACATATTACTCCCGCCTTGCCGCCAAGGGTTTACGAATATCGTTCGACGACAGCCCTTGCGACCAGAATCGTTCAAGTGGGCTCGGCTCCGCCGCCTGCTTTGCGGAAAGTCTCTGACTTTTCGGCCGAAATCACCTGATTTTTTCCTTCTGCGCCGCCGGAAGGCTTAGCCTTCCGGCGGCGCAGAAGAGGTTGGTTGGCAGCGTTGGCGTCGGAAAGTCCGAGACTTTTCGCAGAGCAGACGGCGGAGCCGGAGGTGGGGCGCTTCCGACCGAATTTAACTTGGACAGGGCTTGCGTCCTGTAGCCCACGGCGAGCCAGCCGTGACATGCGAAGGTCAGAGCCGTGGCTCGACCTCTGACAGCAAGTAGCGCGGACCTGCAGTTTAGGTCCGCGGCTTTTC
>JBKQVI010000337.1:0-12552 GCA_052139985.1 Terriglobia bacterium | reverse complement strand
GGTGGTCCTGATGAAGGTCTTCTCCGCGCATCTAATATCCCCCTTAGGATTATTCCTAAGGAGGATGTAACATATTTACGCATGACTTATCAAGTCAAAACTGGAGTTTTTCTGCATCCTGCTAGAGGCTTGGAGCGCAGTTCGTCAGCCAGGAACGCGGCTTGAAGGTCCTGCGCTTGGCGTGCAATCTCCGCGCTAACCTCCGGTTGCTGGCCGCCAAGGCGCGCGGCAGCCGTCAAAAGAGCTGCAGCGGACCGATCGCTGTCCTGTGACAGCCCCTTCAAGAGATCGAGTAGAAAACCCTTCCTTCCGGGAAAGCGATCCAATCCCGCATCGGCGGCAATCTCGACACATGCGTAGAGCCCATCGTCAAATTGCTTGGCTTTGAGGGCCAGGGCAGCGGCCGACGTGAATGATCCATCCGTGTTGGCTTCAGCAAACGAGGGGTACAGCGGAGTCTCAAGCGAACTTCCGCGAGAACCGTATTCCCTGTCTTCCGGAACGTCTAAGCCCAGTATTTGATGGGAGATGTCCAGCGTGATTTCGTAGCTCCCAGATTGAGCCTGACCTCCCGACGGCGAGTACCCTCGCAGCGATTCAGCCGGCACACTGATCTTTCTCAAACCGGGTACCACTGTAGGCGGGACCGGTTGGGTAGGCGCCGCGAGGAACTTGATGAAAGCGGAATCGTAGGCCCCTTCCTCAGCTTCCCGGCCGACGGGGGGAGTTGAAGCTGCGCGAACCTCTTGTCCTGCTTCTGGGCTGACGGGGGAAGGCGAAACTTGATTGGACTTCTTTTTGCAGCCCCAGAACAGGAGAAGAACGATGGCCGCGAGCACGAGCAGCGTGACTTCAATGGATATGCCTCCCTGCCCTATTGAATCGAAGAGTCGGCCCTGCGTAGGAGCTGGCATGACGCCTCCTTTTTCCGGTACCGTCGCAATTGGTTTTGTAGCGGCGAGTTTACCTCGCCATGTGGCGAGCGCGAGGCTGCCTCTACGCCAAGCTGAGACGCCCCGCATTTTCTCCTTGACAAGACCTAACGGCTTAGGCTATGTTTCAGACTGGACTTGTTGTGGACTCCAAGTGGGCATCAGCAGGAGGTTATTGGGTCAACAACGAGAAGGACAAATTGGATCAGTTGCGTTCGGGCTTAATGTCTCCGTGATGAAAAAATAAGCGAAGCTGAGAACTTGCTGAAAATAAAGGGTCGGAAAAACCGACTTCCCAAAAACGAAGCTGAGAACATACTCAAAATAAATCCACTTACAATAAACCATATAAAACCTAAATTGGGGTGCAAACTGTCTGACTGATATAGCGCCAAAGTGTCGCTTCGAGGTCGCGAAAAAGACGCACCATGACGAGGCGGTCAGCTTGGCTACTGCGCTAGCGATTGCCTGCGCCATATCGGACTTCACTGCGCCGTCCAGCCGCCGTCAATGACGATGTCGGAGCCGGTAATAAAGCCGGAGGCGTCGGAACTGAGGAATACGGCCAGCGCTCCAATTTCCTCCAATTTACCCCAACGGCCTAAGGGAATTTTGGAATTAAATTCCGCCACTTTCACGGGGTCCTGCAACAACACGAGGTTCATCTCGGTAGCAAATGGACCGGGGCTGATGGCGTTGGCCGTGACGTTGTAAGGGGCCAACTCCAGCGCCAGGGCTTTGGTCATGCCGAGCACGGCGAACTTGCTGCCGCTGTACGCAGCACGATGCGGCAGCGAGACGTGCGCCAGGGTGGAGGCCATGTTGATGATGCGCCCGAACCTCTTTTCGATCATCCCCGGCACAAACGCGCGCGTGCAAAGGAAAGGGCCGTCAATGTTGGTGGACATTACGCGGCGCCACTCCTCCAGGGTGAACTCATGGAGGGGCTTGCGAATATTGATGCCCGCATTGTTGATGAGAATGTCGGGCGCGCCCACTTGCCTGCGGATCTCCGCGGCGAGCGACGCCACATCGGCCTCCACACTGACGTCGGCGATGAAAGCATAAGCCTTGCCCCCGCGAGCGATGATTCCCGCGCGTACGCCCTCCAGCAATTCACTGCTGCGTGACACCAGCGCCACTGCGGCGCCCGCCTCCGCCAGCGCTTCCGCCATCTGCTTCCCCAAGCCCTTGCTGGCGCCCGTGATCACAGCCACGCGACTATCAAGCCGCTGATTTATCATTGCGTCCTCCGTAAAATAGAGAATGTAACACAGGCTGGCGCGTACGGCATGTCCTCTTGCGATCACGGTGCCATGCGGCCCTGCATCTCCCAATTCGCGAAATTTCCGCGCTAAATCGCTGCGTACGTCCCCCAATTCGCATATAATGACCCGCGCCGGGGTCGTCTCCTGGCTATGCGTTAAAACAGAATTTCTTCCGTAGGAGTGATTTGTCGCCGTGAAAATCGTCGTGTGCATCAAGCAAGTTCCCGCTCGAGATTCGTTCCTGCGGATAAATTCCGGTGCCACTTGGGTACAGGAATCCGACCTCAGCTTCGAAGTCAACGAGCCGGATATTTACGCGTTGGAAGAAGGCCTGCGCCTCAAGGAAAAGCATGGCGGCGAGGTGGTGTTGGTCACGCTCGGTCCGGCGCGCGCCCAGCAGGCAATCAAGGAGGCCCTGGCCAAGGGCGCGGACCGCGCCTTGCATCTTGACGACCCCGCCTTCGCCACGCTCGACGAGATTGGAATCGCGCGCGCGCTGGCCAAGGCCATCGAAAAAGAGAAGCCCGACGTAGTTCTGACCGGATTACAGTCTGACGATTTCGGGGCCGCCCAGACCGGGGTGATCCTTGCGGAATTCCTTGGCCTGCCGCACTCCACGATTATTATGGAGATTCAAGCGGAGGGCGGCGCGCTGCGGGTGAAGCGCGAATTGGAGGGCGGCTGGTTCCAGTGGATCAGCCTGCCGATGCCCGCCGTGATTACCATTCAATCCGGCATCAACAAGCCGCGTTACGCCACACTGAAAGGCATCATGGCGGCGAAGAAGAAACCCTTGACGAAACTGACCGCAGCGGAGCTTGGTCTGACCGCTGAGGACCTGGCTCCGCGGCAGCGCATTGCCAAAGTCTATACGCCCGTCAAGGCTGCCCAAACGGAGTACCTGCAAGGCAGCCCTAAGGAAATCGCCGCGCGACTCGTCGACAAGCTCAAAAACGACGCGCGGGTTATCTAGCCGTAGGGGCGAGCGCCGCTCGGCCCTACACTCAATAAGGAGGACCACCATGTTCGTCCATATTTGGAGAATGCGGGCTCGCAAGAAGCGTGTTGAGGAATACGAGAAATTCGGCCGCCAGGTGACGCTCCCTTCGCTCAAGAAAATCGACGGTTGTCTGGGAGCGCATTTCATCAAAATCTTCGAGGCACGCAAACCGGAGTATCTGTGGCTGGTGTTTTGGAGAGACCATAAGGCACTGGAACAGGCGCGCACCAATCCGCTGTGGCGCGACCAAATCAAGCGATTCGAGGCGGGCGCGTTCTATAAATCGATCCCGCTCGAATTCGTGTGCGAAACGTTGGAATCCTTCACCGTCAGTTTGGGAACGCCGAAGCGAGCCGTGAAGGCGGTAAAGGCAGCGAAACCTTCGCCGCGCGAAAAGTCGAAAACCGAACACCCCGCCTCTGCGGAAGAATCACCGGCCGCAGTGACGGGACCGACGGTGGAAGGGGAATAGGCTGCTCTGATTTTGGATTTTGGATTCGCGATTTTGGATTGAAGGAGGAAATCGGGCAAGGTAGGTGCTAAGGGCTGGGGTGAGTGAGTGGTCTTTCCCCGCCCCTAGTCCCCAGCACCCAGAACCTGGCACCCGATACCTAACACCTCGATAATGGCTAATCACATTTTAGTTTTTGCGGAACACCAAGGCGGCAAACTGACCCGCCCCACTTGGGAGGCGCTTGCCGCCGGCCAGCATCTTGCGCAAGGCCTGGGTACGACGGTCACCGCCGTGCTTTTAGGAAGCAATCTCGCGTCGCTTGCGGCGGACCTTGCTACGGCCGCGGTTCAGTAAGTCCTGACGGTTGACTCACCCCTGCTCGCGGAGTACACGGCGGACGGTTATACGCTCGCCCTGCGCGCGGTGATCGAGCAGCAGAAGCCGCGCTTCGTGGTCTTCAGTCATACGTATCAAGTACGCGACTTTGCCCCCAAGCTCGCCGCCGGAATGAACCGCGGCTTGGCGAGCGATTGCCTGGGTTATCGAAATGAAGAGGGGAAACTCATCTTCGTTCGTCAGGTTTTCCAGGGCAAATATTGCGCTGACGTCGAGTTGGTGGGCGAGGCTCCCTATTTCGTGTCGTTTCAGGCCGCGGCGTTTCGCGAAGATTCGGTTCAGCGCGGCTCGACCGCCGCGCCGATTACTCCCGTGGCAGTCGAACTCCCCGCGGACTCTATTCGCGCCAAACCCGGCGAGCGCTTCCGTGAAGCCAAGCAGGCGGTGGACCTGACCCAGGCGGAGTTGATCGTCTCCGTGGGTCGCGGGATTAAGGCGCCTGAAAACGTCGATCTCGCCCAAAAGCTGGCCGACGCATTGGGGGCGGAGCTTGGCGCCTCTCGTCCCATCTGCGACAACGGCTGGCTACCCATGGACCGCCAAATCGGAAGCTCCGGACAAACCGTGGCGCCCAAGCTCTACGTGGCGCTCGGTATTTCCGGCGCTATTCAACACATGGTGGGCATGAAGGGTTCCAACACGGTGGTGGCCATCAATAAGGATAAAGAAGCGCCAATATTTGAAGTTGCCACCTACGGAATCGTCGGCGACCTCTTTGAAATCGTTCCCCCACTGATCGAGGAAATCAAGAAAGCGAAGGCGTAGAAGCGACGCGGTACATCGCCTCGTTGGGCCGCCTACTGACTGGCTCGCCTAGACCGACGCTACGGAACAAAATCCGAGAGAAGAAAAGTCTCCGCATATATATCTTATTTGGTATATTGACATATGGGATGGACGGTTGAAACTCTGAATGAAACAGTTGACGCGGAAGTCGAAGCATTGCCCGTAGACATGCGGGCGAGGCTGACGCGTGTCGCTGACCTCATTGAGAAGATGGGTCTCGAACACGTGGGCGAGCCGCACGTGAAGCACGTTCAAGGTCGGCTTTGGGAAATGCGGCTCAAGGGTCGCAGCGGCATTTCGCGAGCACTGTACGTGGCGGCTACTGGTTCCCGAGTGGTAATAGTACGGGTCTTCGTGAAGAAAACTGAGAAGACGCCACGGCGCGAGATAGATCTGGCCCTGGCCCGCTCGAAAGCGGTCCAATGACGGAGGTGTACCGATGGCGCGTGTATCAGCAATGCACAAGAGGTGGATGGAAGAGCCGGAGTACCGCAAGGCGTATGACGCGCTTGAGGGAGAATTCGCGTTAGCTGAGGCTGTTATTGCTGCTCGGAACCGCGTCGGCCTTACGCAGGCCGAGCTGGCCCGAAAGATGGGGACAACTCAGCCGGTCCTTGCTCGGCTGGAAGGCGGGCGGGCGCGACCCTCGATGCGGACTCTGGAGCGCTTGGCACAGGCTACAGGCACTCGCTTGCTGATCAGGTTTGAACCCCGCAACGCAAAGCGGGCCGAGGGTTGAGATGGCAGTCTGCCACGGCGCCGCTTTGCCGGTTCCGCAGGGAGGCCGACACCCATATCAACCTGAACGAGGCAGGTCTCCTATTATGACCGTGGATCAATTCCGGCGCATGGCTCTGAGCCTGCCCGAAGTCGAGGAACGCGGCCACATGGACCACCCCGACTTTCGCGTGGGCGGGAAGATTTTCGCGACGCTCGGTTATCCTGACAAAAGTTGGGGAATGGTTAGCTTTCACCGGAGCAGCAACGGGTCCTCATCCAGGCCAACCCCAACGTGTTCAAACCCGCCAATGGGGCCTGGGGACTGCAAGGAAGCACGCTGGTTCAGCTCAAGTCCGCCGACACCGACGATGTGCATGAAGCCATGAAAGCGGCTTGGCTCGGTAGGGCGCCCAAGAAAGTAGCAGAGCGGTTTCGCCGAGGCGGCTTGCAGGCGAAGGCCAACTTGAGTTTCTCTTGAAGCTCTGCGGCTTGTCCCGCCTGACAACGAAAAGCCGCGGACCTAAAGAGCAGGTCCGCGCTACGGACTTGCCAAACTTACTTCTTCGGAATCCAGGTAAATTCCTCCCAGGCAGTTTTCAGGATCTGGCATTTGGAATAGTCGAAGCCCCTAAGGGCTTCCGAGTGGAACGTGATTTTCTCCGGCGTTATCGAGTCCACCTCGAATCTCGCAGTCAAATGACACATCTTTTTGGTGTCCTTCCCGGCGGTGGCGGAAGAATCGGCAAACCCCTGATAGACGGTGGCGGACCCCACCCACTTTGCTCCCGTTCGCCGGCATTCAATCTGCATGGACGCTCCGTCTTTTGCTGCGGGCGCAGGTAGGTTGATCCAATCTGCGTGGAACACATCGCCCTTGATTTCCACACGGAAGTCTTTATGGGAGGCTTCGGAGTGCCAAATCTTGGGAAGTTGGCCGCTTGCGATTTGAGCGGTGGACGTAGCCGACTGGGCCGGAGTCGCCGGCTTTTGCGTAGCCGCTGCGAACTGGGAAATCGCTACGAGCGCCGTCAGCGCCATGAGCGCTTGCTTCCATTCGAGACTTTCCCTTCTCAATGTGTCCTCCTCGACCCCCGCTTCGTCCGCTCCATCTTGATAATAGCGTCGTCGCCTAATTGTTCTCCACAAAAACAAGTGCCCCATTCTACCCGCCCCGCGCCAGGCAAGCCACCAAAAAGCGCGCTTCCGAACCAAGCGTGAGGGGGGTTCCACTTGAGAAGCTGCCAAGCCTCAGTCAGTTCCGCCCTGCTGCGCAAGCGGCTTGGATAGTTCAACGCAAAGTGACACTTAGCGGTAATACGCTTGTAACATTCGGCCTATAGCATTCGGGCTTGCCTTTGCCACACAGGAGCACGACCAACACGACAACAGGTGATTTGGGGACTCCGCCATCCGGTTATTTTGTGATCGGTGCACTCGCAGTTCAGCAGCGAAGACAAACAACGGTCAGGCGCTCGCGGGCGCGGCATGTTCTTCGGCGTGACCGGGCTATCGGGCTAAGTTTGACCGATGAGGACGCAAAGGAGACATCGACATGTACTACCAACGCCAATTATTCACAGTGAGTATAGCGACGGTTGCGCTTACTAGCCTGTTGCTCATGTTTGGCTGTTCAAACTCCACCGGAACCTCCAGCACATCGGGAACGGAGCCCACGGCTGTGCTGGGCGCCGCCGGCAGCACCTTCATTGCCCCGCTGATGACGAAGTGGGTTAGCGTTTACCAGCAGACCCATCCAACGGTACAGATCAACTATCGACCCATCGGCAGCGGCGGGGGAATTGAGGAGTTGAAGAAAGGGTATCTCAGCTTCGGTGCGAGCGATGCACCGTTGAATGACGATCAAGTCAAAGAAATGTCGCCTGTTGTCCAGGTCCCTGACAGTGCCGGACCCGTGTGCGTTGTTTACAACCTACCCAAACTCAGTGGCCCACTGAAGCTCAGCGCCAAGACTTTGAGTGATATTTACCTCGGGAACATCATTAGTTGGCAGGATCCAGCGGTGGCAAGGGACAACCCCGGAATGACACTGCCAAGAGCTGCGGTCATTGTCGTTCATCGGTCGGACGGCAGCGGCACCACCCATATCTTCACATCGTACCTCTCCAAGGTCAGTCACGATTGGTCATGGAAGTCGGGCGAAGGCATGTCGGTTACGTGGCCAATCGGCCTTGGCGCGGATGGCAGCAAAGGGGTGCTTGCCATTGTCAAACAGACACCCGGAACGATCGGCTATATGGAGCTGAATTACGCCCAGGAAAACGGCGTTCCCTTCGCTTCCATTCAGAACCAGGCTGGCCGCTTCGTGCAGCCCAGTCCGGAAAGCGCCGCTTCTGCCATTGCCGCCTTCAGCGATGCCCTGGCGAAAGACGTTCGTGCGCCCGTGGTCGATCCCCCAGCTTCGGCTCCCGATGCTTATCCGATTTCCGGCTTGAGCTTCATTCTGATACCCAAGGATCGCCCCGACGCGAGCCAGCAGGCGGCGGTCAGAGACTTTGTTGCCTTCGCGATCTCGACCGGCCAGAACTCCGCGGAAGAACTCTCGTACGCAAAGCTCCCCGAGGCTGTACAAAAGCAGGGGCAAGAGCTGTTAACACAGTTGACGGCTAACGGTGCGCCGCTGAAATAAAAGCCGGTGACGAGGGTTCGTTAGGTTGTATCGATTGGTTGGGCGATACTTAGGGCGCGACCGCGGCGGGATCTGACGTGGCGGACCCGCCGCCCGCCGCGGGCCCGGGTTGCGCCCGCAAGATCAGCACCGGAATGCTGGCAAGCCGCACAATCTTTTCAGCCACCGAACCGAACGCCAGTTGGTGCCAGCCGGTTATCCCGTGCGTCGCAATCACGATCAGGTCCGCATGATGGTGCTCTGCCATCCGAAGTATTTCCATGGCCGTGTCGTTCGCCGTCCCTACCGCGTATTCGGCCGCGATGCCGCGCCGGGCAATCTCCTTCACCATCTGCCCGAGCTGCTTCTCGGCATCCACCTGAAGCGTTTGCTCGTACTCTCCCTCTTTGAAGAATGACCGCAAGGAAGGCAGGTTCGGCAGGGCAGGCACCACATGGATCAGGCAAAGCTCCGACCCAAAGTGAGATGCCAAGTCTATTGCCGTCTTCAGCGCATCATCGGAGTACACGCTGAAATCGATCGGCGAAACGATTACTTTTGGCGGTAGCATCGTCGTCTTCTCCCCTGTACAGCCGTCCTGTGAATTCCCGGTTCCAGTCCTTGGGAAGGGCGCCTTGTTCACCGTTCAGCTCGCCGCGCTAGACGCCGATTTTGCTGAAGGCCCAGAAAAGGGACGAGGACAAAATAATGGAAGCGGGAAGCGTCAGCACCCACGCCATCGCGAGGTTTCGCACGGTGCTCCACTGCAGTCCGGTGTGGTTGGCAGCCATCGTTCCGGCCACGCCCGAGGAAAGCACGTGGGTGGTACTCACCGGCAGCCCAAACCAATCGGCGGCGCCGATGGTAAACATCGCTGTAATTTCCGCCGCCGCGCCCTGCCCGTAGGTCAGATGATCCTTGCCGATTTTCTCTCCCACCGTCACCACGATCCGCTTCCACCCGATCATGGTGCCCAATCCCAGCGCGAGCGCCACGGCCACCTTCACCCAAGTGGGAATGAATTTCGTGGCGTTGTCGATATGCGTCCTGTAGTTTTTCAGCACGACCGCATCCGACGCTGCAAACTTCGGGGTGCCCGACTTCTGCATCAACCGCAAGGCTTCGCTGACCACATACATATCATTGCGGAAGTTGCGAACCTTATCCTGTGGCACGGCCCTCAACTCCTTGTACATGCTCATTTCGGTGCCCATTCCGCTCACCATGTCCCGCATCGCCAGCATCGTTTCAGGCGTGAAATTCTTCGTGCGCACGTAATCGGTCACTTCATCGCGCGGCTCACCCACGACGGCCCCTGGCGACACGTAGCGGCCCAGCATCGCCGCCATCTGTTCCGACACCGCAACGAAATCCTGTGTTTCCCTTGTTCTCACGGCGTGGTTCAGCGCGTAGGCGGTAGGTACGGTGCCAACGAGAATCAGCATGATCAGCCCCATGCCCTTTTGCCCGTCGTTCGAGCCATGCGCGAAGCTGACGCCCGTGCAAGTCAGGACCAGCAGGGCGCGAATCCAGAACGGAGGCGGCTCAGTCCCCTTCGGCGCTTCGTACAGGGCCTTGTTCGGGATCAAGGCCTTGCACAGGAGCAGCAGGAGAGCCGCGCCGGCAAATCCCACCAGCGGCGAGAGCAGCAGGGACTTGGCAATATTCAAAGCTTGACCCCAGTCCACCCCGCTCGTTCCGGATTTTATCGACATTAATTGGTTGGCAATGCCCACGCCAATTATCGAGCCCACCATCGTGTGTGAACTCGAGGCGGGCAACCCCAACCACCAAGTCCCGATATTCCAGATGATGGCGGCGATCAGCAGGGCAAATACCATCGCAAACCCGGAATGGCCGCCCACTTGCAAAATGAGTTCGACGGGGAGCAAGGATACGATTCCGAACGCCACGGCGCCGCTCGAAATGAGCACGCCGATGAAGTTCCAGGCGCCTGACCACACTACGGCCACATGGGGCTCCATCGAATGCGTATAGATCACGGTGGCGACGGCATTCGCGGTGTCATGAAAGCCGTTTACGAACTCAAAGCCCAGTGCGGTGAGGAGCGCGATTCCCAGCAACACGAAGGGCAGCACGCTGGCGGAATGAACTTGCGAGAGGTCCGCCGTCAGCTTCACAGCCGCATAGATGAATCCGATAACCAGCGCCACGCCAAAAACGCGCATCCCGATCTTCGCTGACATCCCACCACTGCCCGACAACTTCGAGTCCAACGCGGTTGCGCCAGTCGCCATTTCTCATCCTCCGTTTTTGTTAACCGAAAAGGAGTAGCGGGTTCCTCCCTTTACGAAGGAACCCGCCTCCTCCCAACCCCTATGAGTTCTTCAACTTCAGTTCAGTTACCCGCAGCCTTTGCTTTGTGCCCATGGTGTTCGACGTGCAGTTTTGCCGCTTCGCCCGCGTGATGGGTCGCGTGAAGTAAGTGTCCGTGGGCGGTGTGCGCGTGGTGAGCAGCCGCCTGGTGATCACCCGCCTCATACTGCCGCGCGGCTTCCCGATGGTGCGTCGCCGCGTGCTCGTGGTGCTCCGCAGCCTTGATGTGGTGTTCCGCTGCCTGTTTTGACATGTTGCCCCCTTTTAGGGTGGAGATTTTCGATGCGAGCTTGGACAGTAAGCCCGAATTGTTACGGCAGTGTGAGCGGGGGATTAAGCTTCGTGCGCGTGTCGAAATCACCGCCGCTGAGAGTGCGGGAATGCGGTGTAGCATGAACATCTTGGCCGGGGGGAGCACGGGCGGGAGAAGGCGTGAAAAAATGCCATCTCCACCACTGAGGCACTGAGACACAGAGAAAAATGCCCTTTCTTTTCTAGCCTCTGCGCCTCGGTGCCTCAGTGGTGAAACGGTGTTCGACGATTTCTTCACACCTTCGGACGCCCGTACCTGGCATCGAGGCGAAAGCCCGCAGTGTATTCCGGCCTTCAGGACCGTCGCCGAGGGCCACGGCAAGAAATCCCCATGATCCACCCTCCAGTTCGGCTGTTCGCCGAACCGTTTGACCTGAAATGTAGGGATTGATATTCTTACTGTAGGGATGGAGGGTAAGGAAATGGCAGAATCCAGCGTTATCAGTACTAAAGGCCAAGTCACGGTTCCCAAGAGGATTCGAACCCGACTAGGGCTGAGGGTCGGTGACCGGGTTGAATTCGTCGTTCAAGGAAACCACACGATCATCCGGCCCGTTCGACCTGCCGGCAACCCCTTCGAGAAATACGCTGGGGCTTTGGGGACCTTTCCCGGCGGAATCGCAGAGATCAACGAATGGGTCCGGAGCCTTCGGGACGAGGAGCCTGAAAAACGGTGAGAACCGCCATTGATACCAATGTGATCTCCGCTCTCTGGTCCGGTAGCCCGGTCGCTCGACAGGTAACAGCTTTGCTCGGGCGCCTAGCGGCCGAGGGTGCACTGGCAGTGTGCGGGCCCGTTTATGCGGAACTCGTCGCACACCCGAAAGTAACCCAACAGTTCGTGGATCAGTTCCTCGCCACAACACGCGTGGAAGTGGATTTTGACCTTGATGAGTCCGTGTGGCGCGAGACGGCACGGCGGTTTGCCGACTACGCCCGTCGCAGAAGGAAATCGGCGGGTCGCGAGGCCAGGCGTTTGGTGGTCGACTTTTTAGTCGGCGCACACGCCTTACTACATGCGGACCGACTGATTACTTTTGACCCCCGTTTTTACGCACAGGATTTTCCCAAGCTTCCGTTGATTGGATTGGAGGCGTTATGAAAGAAACCGTCATTATTTCAGCCTGTCGTACAGCCATCGGAAAATTCCAGGGTTCGCTTACACCTTTTTCCGCGGTGGATTTGGGCGCATTCGCGGTCCGCGAGGCGGTGCACCGGGCCGGGATCGATCCAGCGCTTGTGGATGAGGTCATTATGGGCAACGTGGTGCCAGCGGGGCTGGGTCAGAATCCCGCACGGCAAGCGGGCTTGAAGGGTGGCCTCTCGAATCGCGTCGCCGCCATGACCATCAACAAAGTATCCCGCCGCCTCCTTCACGCGGCGGGAATCATGAATCAGAATGCGACCGATTCGGGAAGTCCCCGCGATTCAGTCTGCTCGGAGACCACTCTAGTCATTCCGCTGTTGTTCCTTTGTGAATCCTTGTTGGATGCTCGGTTGAGGGAATTTGTCAGCCTGATCGTGCGTTCGGGCGTCGTGCCCAAGAATGCGCTGCCGGCCCTGCGATCCGAGATCGCGCGGACCGGCCGATGGAGAGACTCTTGGCTTCCGGAAATAATGTGCCTGCTGGCGACCGTGCTGTTGACCGTGTTCGCGGCACAGTTTCACCTGTCGGGTAAAACAGGCGTGGCCGACCCGATCCGCGCCATGAACGAGTTTCG
>JBKQVI010000336.1:0-8482 GCA_052139985.1 Terriglobia bacterium | reverse complement strand
TGGATCCGGTGACCCGCGGAGATCCGGAATCGCCGCTGCGCTGGACGTGTAAGAGTGTGCGCCGATTGGCGGAGGAACTCCAGCAGGAAGGCCATGCCGTCAGTTATCAGACGGTGGCCGAACTGCTCCATGCGCTGGACTACAGCCTGCAGGCCAACCAGAAGACCCTGGAAGGGAGCCAGCATGCGGATCGGGATAAGCAGTTTGCATACATCAACCGCAAGGCCCAGCGCTATCTGAAGCAGGGCGCGCCGGTGATTTCGGTGGACACCAAGAAGAAGGAGTTGGTGGGCGATTTCAAGAATGCCGGGCGGGAGTGGGAGCGCCAGGGGCAACCCGAGGAGGTGCGCGTTCACGACTTCGAAATCCGCGAGCCCGATAAAGGGAAGGTGGCTCCTTACGGGATCTATGACCTGGGACGAAACGTCGGATGGGTGAGCGTGGGAGTGGATCACGACACGGCGGCCTTTGCGGTCGAGAGCATTCGCCGCTGGTGGCGCTGGATGGGCACGTGCAGCTATCAGCAAGCGAAACACCTGTTGATTACGGCCGATTCCGGCGGCAGCAACGGCGCACGGGTGAGGCTGTGGAAGTGGGAATTACAGAAACTGGCCGACGAAATCGGGCTGGAGATTTCCGTCTGTCATTTCCCGCCCGGCACTAGCAAGTGGAACAAGATCGAACATCGGCTGTTCTCTTTCATCAGCCAGAACTGGCGGGGCAAACCGCTCATCAGTCACGAAGTCATCATCAACCTTATTGCCGCCACGACCACGGCCGCTGGCTTGGTGGTGAAAAGCAAGCTCGACACCAATTCCTATCCTGCGGGCTTGAAGGTTTCCGACCAACAGATGGCCGAACTCCAGCTCAGGAGGGACAAGTTTCACGGTGACTGGAACTATAGTTTATTGCCCAGAAGTTGACACGATTATTTCCTGACAGCCGCTAAGTTCCCCTTATACTCCTTTTCTGCGCCAAGACTAAGCGCGAATTTGAAACGGAAAATCACCGACCATGGGCTGAACGCAATTACGGGGATGTGCCATGGCCGTCCCGGCCATGCTCGGGCACGGGCGAGACGCCCACGGTACTTGCTCAACTTCGCCTTGTGCCGCAGCACCGGATGACTCCCAATGGCGTTTCGTGTACCATGCCCTCGGGAGCTAAACAGTAAAAATGATCATGCCAAGACGGGATACAGCCATTGCAATACTCGCGGCAATCTTGTGGTTGGGAGCGGGGTCCGCGGCGGTCCCCTCCACGCCGGCGGCGCTTCCGGACGACTGTAGCGCGACCGTTGATAAAGCGAAGGAATTGATGCAGCAGCAACAATTGAAGGCGGCGCAGGACTTACTCGTTGGCGCCACCGCCACATGTGCAAAACATGCCGAGTTGTTTGACACGCTGGGCCTCGCCTATGCTTTTGATCATCGCTTCGACCAAGCGCAGGCAGCCTACGAGAAGGCGCTCGAGCTCGAGCCCGGCAATGCGGTCTTCCGGAATAATCTTGCCAGTAGCTATCTACAGGCCGGCCAGCGCTCAAAAGGCGTGGCGGAGTTGGAGCGTGTACTGAAAATCGATCCGCACAATCTAACTGCCAACGCCAACCTGGGCATGCTTTATCTGACGGAAGAGAACTATCCGCTTGCCGTCCGCTGCTTTGAAGCCGCCGGAGGAGCGAACTCCGCCGATCCCGTCCTGGTGATGGAGTTGGCCGCAGCTTATTTTGGCGCCGGGAACTCGGAGGCTGGACTCCGCACCGCGCAACAGACCTCCCGCCTTGCGGGCGCCAATCCGCGCATCCACTATTCGCTGGCGGTTATTCTGGCGCAAGCGGGCGAATACGCGCGGGCGCTGGAGGAGTTCCAAGTCATTCCGCCGGCGGATCTTGATGCTCCCGCCCACCTGAATCTGGGCATGACGCTTTCCAAGCTGCAACGGTACGACGAAGCGCGCAAGGCCTACCTGGAGGTCATTCGCGAGGACCCCTCGAACCCTGACGCCTACTTGCACATTGGGGTGGACACCGCCACTACCGGGGATGTGGCCAAGGCGGTGGATTGGCTGACGCAGGCACACGAAAAAGCGCCGGAGCGCACGGACATTTCCGCGTCGCTGGCGGAAGTGTTGATTGCTACCCGGAACTTTGAAGCCGCGCAATCCCTCCTGGGGGATGCTGTGCGGACCCACCCCGACGATGCCGTATTGCAGGGGGCGCTGGGCGATCTTTACTTCAACCAGAATAACTTTAGCCAGGCCGCCGAGGCCTATGTGCGAGTCCTTAAGTCCGAGCCCGGCGCCCTCCCTGCGCGGCTATCCCTCGCCAAGTGCCACCTGGCCTTAAACCAAAACGCCCAAGCCGAAAGGGAATTGGGGACCGTGCTGGCGGCCGATCCCCACAACGCGGAGGCGATGGCCTTACGCGGGCGCCTGGCCCTAGCCGCGGACCAGCAGGATGCCGCCCTGGATTGGATTCACCAGGCTCTGGCGAGCGACCCGCATAACCTGACAGCCAATGAAGATTACGCCACACTGATGCTGAAGAAGGGCAAGGCGGAGGAAGCCCGCGCCACACTCCAGAAGCTGACCGAGTGGAATCCCGGCAACCCGCGATACCACTATCTGCTGGGCCGGGCGCTAGTGAAGTCCGGGGATGCAGCGGGGGCGCAAAAGGAATTTGAATTGTCGCAGAAGTTGAAGGCCGGCACACCCGCCTCTGCCCCGGCGCGATAGCCCGATCCGACTTTTAGTTCTTCTTCCCTCGCGCCCTTGGGGCGAGGGGGGACCGTAAGGCGGAGGGGGGACCGACGTTTTACGGGTGGGGTGAGGGGGGCCAGCGGCTAGCCGCCGTCGTGCAGGCTCGTGCACTTTTGCCTTGCTCTTGCGGGTGTGTCTCGCTGCACCACGGTTTTGACTCCTCGGATATCTTTTGCCGCCCATCCGTGCCGTTCAAGCGCGTCGAGCTCGAACGGCAAGTAGAAAGGTCACGGCGGTACCGATAACACCGGCATATCTCGCAGCCGATCGCAAACTTCCGATCATTCCGTGCCCCAGTGATCGCCTCTTGAAATGATCACCAACGCCTGAGTCAAGAAGTCCCGCTGGTACTCGCGATCCTCGCGCTCGATTGCTTCGGGGACTTGCGCAAGCAACCCCTTGGCCTCCGCGCTTCGGCCCTTACGCTGATAGGCTTGGCTCAGTACGTAGAGGATAGAACTTGACTTCGGATCGGCGGCCCGTGCCCGCTCCAGGTCGGTAATGGCTTGGTCTGTTTCCTGGGCATGGAGCTCGAGCTTGGCACGATCGCGATAGGCGTACGCGAACCCGGGATCGAGTGATATGGCCGTATCGGTTGCCTGTTTCGCTTGATCGAAAGCTGCTGACCCCGGGGAAACGCCCTTCTGGATGAAGGCCTCCGCAACAAAGTAATAAGGAACAGCATCCTTACCATCTCGCTCCGACGCCTTTCTAAAAGATTGGACGGCCTGATCCAGGTCACCGGCCTCCAGTTGCGAGAGTCCCATTTCCAGGTAAGCGCCCGCATCCGATGGCTGGAGCTCGATAGCACGGTTGTAATCCTGCTGCGCGAGAGCGAACTGGCCTCCCAATGTGTTGGCGATGCCGCGACTTAAAAACAATTCATGATTGTTCGGGATCCGCTCAATCCCTGAGGTGAGAATCTCAACCGCCAATTGATAGCTCCGGTGTCCGCAGGCCAGCGCGGCGATGTTCAGGTAATTCTGGGCGTCGGTGGGGTTGGTCAGAATACCGCGGCGGAAGTCGTCGTATGCTTCTTTCGTATGCCCATTTTTCTCTTCGGCGACACCCAGCAAAGCAAAGGCCTCCGGACGCGTGTTCCCATGCTCGATGAGGGAATTAATCGTCGAAACACACTCTTCATTCTCCCCCGCGCCAAGGTAAGCCAGCGCCAGCCCATAGCTGTGTCGGAACTCATCGGGATAATCCGCCGACAACTGCTTGAACCCCTCGATTGCCAGCTGGAAGAGTTTGGCTTGCCCCAGCAGCCACGCAAGTTCGAAACTCTGCTCGTTGGTCAGTCCCGGGCGTCCCACCAGGCGCTTCAGTGTTTCTCCCGCCTCGGCGCCGTGCCCGGTTTTCAATTCGGCTACGGCGGCCATCAGGGACAGGCGCGTGTCTGCCGCCACCTGAGCCGGCACGCGGGAAAAGTAGGCGAGCGCCTGCAGATAATCCGCATGTTCGAATGTGTATTGGGCAAAAATGAGGTTGACGGCTCCATCGTCGGGATGAAGCGCAATAACAGGCTGAAGCTGTTGGGCGGCTTGGTCCTTGAGGCCCTGGCTCCAGTAGACGATTCCCAACTCTCTCTGCGCCACCCAAAACGCCGGATCCAATTCGAGCGCCCGCTTCAGAGCTTCAATGGCCTCCTGGGACTTGCCCATCAAAACGAGCGCAATTCCCTCCCCGTTCGGGCCTTGTGGACTCCGTGGAGCGAGCTGCGCCAGGATTCGAAACTGCTCCAGCGCCTCCGCATAACGCTTCGCTTGCAACAGTTCCATCCCCCGCCGATAGGCAGCGTCCACCTTCTCCTGAGCTGCCGGCTCCGGCTGCCCTTGCGCAGGGTCGGTGCTCTGGGCAGACGCAGGGACTCCTGCAACCATCGCCAGCGAAACCACCAGACCTGCCATGCACGGACCGATACGCGCGAAGGCGCACGCTATTGCCAACCTCTTCCCACTGCCCATATGACCCAACATCGTAACTTCGGGCCGCCTTGAAAACAAGATCCCTCTATCTGCGCGCCCACGGTGAACTCATGCTCTTGATCGCGGCGCGCTAGCGTCAGGCTGCAGGGATTAGCGACACGGTATGTTGCCGGGCGAAAGGATGGGGCTTTAGCCCGCTCCTCCAAACCCCGTGGTGAGAAATCCGCGGTAAACAATATTCTCTTTGCGCAAAACACGAAGGATCTCGCATGGAGAAAGTCCCTCTTTCACGAGATCCTTCGTCGTAATCAGGTCTTCAGCTTCGAAAAACGCTCTTGCCTTTCGATGCACGGTAGAAACCCATATCTCACCACATTAACTTGAGCGAGAACTGGATTTCCCTTGCCGCTGCGGCGCTGAAGATGTGCATGAAGTTTGTGCCATTTACAGCCGTGCCGGAGTAACCTCCCAGCGTGGAGAAGCCCCCGCTTGAGCCACCTCCCGGAGGTGCGAAGTTAGCCCTGTTCAAAATGTTGAAGAACTCCGAACGAAATTGAACCTGTTTGGTCTCCGTGATGCGGAAGTTCTTGAGCAAAGCGAAGTCAAAGTTGCGATCGTCAGGCCCTCTCAAGGTGTTGCGCCCCACGTCACCGAAGGTGTAGGGGGCTGGGGTTGTGAAGGCCGCCGGATTGTACCAGGTCTCAACGGTCTGTGCGAATCCCGAGCGAATCGATTGCCCGGTGACATTGGCGCGCTCGGTTTCGCTGGAGGGGTTGATGTTGGCAACGTCCGTAGCATTAGCGGTAACCGTGAACGGCGCCCCGCTTTGGAGCGAGGTGATGCCGCTGATTTGCCAACCACCCAGGATGCCGTTCTCGACTCCATTCATACTACCTCCCAAGTATTTGCCATGTCCAAACGGCAACTCGTAGGCGTAACTGAAGACCAAGATCTGTGGAAAGTTAAAGTCGCAGTCACCCTTGTCCGCGCTCCAGTCGTACGGGTTCTGGATGCTGCCAGACTGGCCTTCGTCCTGGATGGACAGGCACTTCGAGTACGTGTAGGAAGCGAGGAAGGTCAGCCCCTGGGAGAAGCGCTTCTGCACTTTGACCTGGAGGGCGTTGTAGCTGGCTACCCCGGAGTTGGTGTCGTAGGGGAATTGTCCGATGAATGGAAAAGGCGTCCGCGGCGCCACTGGGCCGGGCCCCATATCCTGGGGGAGCGGGGCATTGTACATGGGCTGGAGGAACAGGTGCCGCGATTGTGACCCCACGTAGCTTACGGTGGCGACCAGGTTGGGCGTAATTTCCCGCTCGAGGTCGAAATTGTATTCCATCGCATAGGGGATCTTCAGCGTCGTCTCAGCTCCGAAGTCGACGGCTGGGGTGTAACTGATGGGTGGCTGGAACGAGGCGGCTGACGGAAAGTTGTTCCAGCAGGCCTGGGAGGCACTAAGACTCGGCGCCGTGCAATTTACTATTCCTTGGTTCAAACCGCCATAGCTGATGCCAGCACCAAAAGGCCAAGCGATCCGCGGGTCTTGCGACTCCTGAACCAGGGTGTTGTTGTGGTCGTCGAACATGGCGAAAGCCGCGCGCAGGACGGTCTTCTGGGTGACGCTGTAAGTAATCCCGAACCGCGGCTGAAACCCGTTATACTTGGGATCGAAATACGACTTCCGGACATTGGGAATCGGCCAGGAAGGGCTGGTGGGCGCAGCCGGCGCAGGTGGGTTAGGCGTCGGGAATGGAATCGGGATCAGGAAACACGCATCCTCAAACTGAATGATATTCGCTGGACCGTTGGCTCCGGTGAATGTACCGGCTGCGGGCACGGGACACGCCGGATTCCAGCCCGAGACCTGGTTGTTCTTGTAGGCTGCGGGCGGCACGTAGTCATACCGAATGCCGACCGAAACATTCAGCTTTTTCGACACCTGCCATTTATCCTGCAAGTAAAGTGCTTGCCAGTTCGTAGTGTCATTAGCGTAGGTGTTGCCCACGAAGCCGGAAAAGGCGGCAGGCAAATTCAGGAGCATACTGGCCAGCCCATCTCCGGTGGACGAGGCGTTGAGGCCGTTGTCATATGTCGCGCTGGTGGCGAACTGGTTGAAAGTGACTGAACTGCCCCAGCCGTCGTCGAAGCTATGGATGTGGAACACCATGACGCCCACGCTGAAGGTATGGGACCCATGGATTTTCTGGATGTCCGCGCTGAACTGATGGGAACGGATAGGGCCGAGCGGAATAGCGAACTGGCCCGTGCCCCCCAGGCGGGGTGACAGACCGATCTCGGGAACCTCCGGGATGCCGTCGCGGACCGGTTCAAAGCCTGATTGGCCGGTGGCATTCAGCAGGGCTGTACCGCCGGGCACGTTGGTATCGCCAAAATCCGTCCAGTTGTAGCCGTAATGGAACGAACCCAGCAAGGTGGGACTGAATAAATGGGTATAGCCCACGGCGACGACTCTTGCATGGTTTTGAATGACCCCTGCACCCAACAACAATGAGGTGGGCTCCGTCTCGTTGGGCTGAGTGTAATATAATAGACGTTGCCGTACAAGTTGTCATTGTTGCCGAAGGTGTGGTCAAGCTTGACCCCAAATTGGTCATTCGCAATGACCTGATTGCTGGCGGCGGCGAAGTTGGGAAACACGTTCGGCGCCACGTTCAGGTTCGGCAGGGGGTAGAAAGCCTTGAGGTAGGCCAGAGCCTGGGGATTCAAGGTCTGGGTGATCTGGTTGCCGCTATAAGGATCCCGAACCAAGCCGGTGCCGACTGCCGTCAAGCCCGTAACGGAATCTACTTGGCCCGCAGTCACTTGTCGTGTGCTGTAAGGGTTGTAGATCTGACCGTTATATACCGGTCGCCCCAAGGGGTCGACAATGGGATTCCCGGTCGCGGGGTCAACGGCCTGCTTGGTAGTGAGCAAATCCGAAAAATTCCCGGAAAGTTCAGCCGAGTTCGGGACATTGTTCGACTCGGTGAATCCCTCGGAGGAGCGGAAACCCTCCCAATAGCCGGAAACGTAAGTCTTCTTAGCCCGCCCGTCGTAAAGACCCGGGATGACCACAGGTCCGCCCAGGTAAACACCATACTGGTTCTGCCGGAACGCCGGCTTCGGCTCATTGTAATAGTTGTCAAAGAAATTCGCGGCATCCAGATCGTCATTCCGGATAAACTCCCAAACATCCCCGTGAAACTTATTGGTGCCGGATTTGGTGACCACGTTGATGTTGGCGCCCGATGAAATACTAAACTGGGCGTCCGTGATGTGAGACTGGACGTTGAACTCCTGTATGGCATCAGGAGGAGGGCTGATGGCCCAGACATCGGTGAAAATCGCGTTGTTCAGCACGCCATCCAGGGTAAAGTTGTTCTCCTGGCCCCGGTTCCCGTTGACGGACGGGCTGAGCCCGCCGCCGCCGATGGGAATGGTGAACGCCGATTGCTGACCACTTTCCTTGGGAGACGCGCCCGGGGTCAATAACACCATTTGGGTTACAAGACTGGCGAGGGAGTCGAAGCGATCGCGGCGCAACTGGGGCGGTCGGCGGACACGGTGTACCGGGCCCTGCGGCGGATTCACCAATGGTTGTTCTATTGCATCCAGCGCGCGGAGCAAGAGGAACGGGAGTTTCTGCCCCCCGGAGAGGAACGGAAACCATGACGGCGCCGCAGGCCGACTCGAACGAGTTTTTCGACCTTCTGACCGATCTGGCGGAAGATCGCCTCTCGCTAGAGAAGGCGGCTGAGGTGCAGCAGCTTCTGCTGGCGGATTCGGCGCGGCCCCAGGAG
>JBKQVI010000335.1:0-9805 GCA_052139985.1 Terriglobia bacterium | reverse complement strand
CAGGTAGGTGCACCAATTACAAAAGAACGCCACAATCTTGGGCTCGAAGCCGTTCGTCTTTACCGGAACCAATCCCGCCTTCGACTGAGCCATCGGCCGTCACCCCCTGAAAGCTCGGGGTTAGGGATCAGGGCTTAGGGGTTAGCACAACCACTGCCCATCCGAGGTCGCTAATCCCTAAACCCTAATCCCTAATCCCTGCTTTCACGCCAGCACTCCCTGGATCTCTTCGAAAATCTCTTCATCTTCAAAGAGGTTCTGCTTGATGGTGCCCGACGGGCACGCCGCCACGCAGGTTCCGCAACCCTTGCAAAGAACCTCGTTGATTTGCGCCACCTTCTTGTCCGCAAGGAACGATATGGCTGAATAGGGACAGAGCGGGACGCAGGTCTTGCAGCCGGAGCACTCCTCCTCCAGAATGTACGCCGTGTTGGGTTCCATTTCGACATAACCTGTGTCGATCAGGACCATCGCTTCGGCGGCTGCTGACCCTGCCTGCCCCACCGAATCGGGAATGTCCTTGGGAGCCTGGCAAGCACCGGCAATGAAGATCCCATCCGTGAACGTGTTCACGGGAGCGAGTTTGGGATGGCGCTCCAGAAACCAGCCCTCCGACGAACAACTGATGTTGAAGAGGCGCCGCACATCCTTGGCGTCTTCCTGGGGAACGAGGCCCACCGAAAGCACCACCATATCCACTGGCACGCGCCGCACAAATGAAATCAGCGTGTCTTCGCAGCGCATCACCAGCTTGCCTTCCTCTTCCTTGGTCATTGCCCAGTCGGTAACTTCGGCAACGCGCCCGCGGATCATGTGAACACCTTCCGCCAAAAGCTGGTGGTAGAACTCCTCGTAAGCTTTCCCGGGGGCGCGCATATCGATATAGAATTGATAAACCTCCGCTCCCGTGCGCTCTTTGAGCAGGTGAGCCAGCTTCAGGCTGTACATGCAGCAGACGCGCGAGCACCATTTATTGGTGTTCTCGTCGCGCGAACCCACGCAGTGAATGATTCCGATGGCCTGCGGCTTGCGACCGTCGCGCAGAATCACTTCGCCACCCGTCGGGCCGGAGGCGTTGATCAAGCGTTCGACTTCGGGCGCAGTATAAACGTTGGGATACACGCCATAGCCGTAGTCAGGAACCTTGCGGGCATCAAAGGGCTGATACCCCGTCGCCAGAATGATGGCCCCCACCTTGATCGATTCCAGTTTGGGCTGCTGCTTCAGGTCCACCGCGTGGCGGTCGCCGCAGGCCTCAATGCAGGTCTTCTTGCAGCGTCCGCTCTTGAAGTCGATGCACGTTTCGGAATCGATCACTGGAATCTGCGGCACGGCCTGGGGAAAGGAAATGTAGATGGGCTTGCGCTTACCCAAACCCAGGTTGAATTCATCGGATACCTTCGCCTGTTTGTAGACACACCCTTCGATGCATTCCAGGCAGCCCACGCAGAGATCCTCATTGATGTAACGCGGGTGGCGCATTATGGATACTTCAAAATTCCCCACGAATCCCTGCACTTGGGCAACTTCGGAAAGCGTCCAAAGCGTGATATTGGGGTGTTTTTTGACCGCCGTCATTTTTGGCGTGAGGATGCACGCGGCGCAATCGAGCGTGGGGAAGGTCTTGTCAAACTTCGCCATGTTGCCACCGATAGTGGGTTGGCGCTCGACCAGGTAAACGTGCTTGCCGGCGTTGGCCAGCGTGAGGGCCGCGTGAATTCCCGCAATGCCCCCGCCCACAATCAGCACATTGGGATCGATGGGCACTCGCTTTCTCACAAGAGGCTTGTGCAGGGCCACGCGGCGGATTGCGGCTCGCAGCAGGGCCATGGCTTTCTCTGTCGCCTTCTGGTGGTCCTGATGCACCCACGAGTCGTGCTCGCGGATGTTAACCATCTGGAAACAAAAGGGATTCAGCCCGCCCTTGGCCACTGCGCCGCGGAAAGTTTCCTCGTGCAACAGCGGCGAACAGGACGCCACGACCACGCGGTTCAACTTCAGCTCTTCAATGTCCTGCCGGATCAGTTCCTGCCCGGGGTCGGAGCACATATACTTATACTCCCGCGCCACCACCACTCCCGGCAGGGTCGCCGCATACTCTGCGACCGCCTTCACGTCTACGGTAGCCGCGATGTTCGTTCCGCAATGGCAGATATAGGCCCCAATCCGCAAATGACCATTCCCGGCTTCCATGGGTTTCTCCTCAACCTGCGACTTCGTGTCGATGTCAGGCCGCCGCAGGTGCGAATTTCGCCAGCGTGGGTTTGGCGGCCACGATGTTGCGATCGAGACCGAGTTCTCGGGCGGAAAAGCCAAATGCCAGACCGAGAAGTTGAGTGAAATAGACGACCGGCATTGACATCTCACCGTACTTCTTGCTGGCTTCGTCCTGGAACGCATCCAAATTGAATTGGCAAAGCGGACAAATGGTCGAGACGATCTGCGCCTCGCGACGGCGTGCTTCCTTCAAGAGAATATGAATGAGCGACAGGCCGACTTCCGGCAGCGTGCCCTTCTGGCTCCCCCCGCAACACCGCGTTTTCAATGGATAATCAACCACTTCCGCGCCTGCGGCCCGCAGAAGCTTATCCATCGTCACGGGGTAATACATCAGGTCGAAAGTAGCGTAGGGGCGCACGATCTGGCAGCCGTAATACGGCGCTACCTTCAGACCGGTAAGCGGCGTCTTGATCCGTGCCTTGACCGCCTCCAGACCGATATCGTTGATGAGGACATCAAGAGGATGCCGCACCTTCGCGGTTCCGTGGTAGGTCAGTCCGGCCGCTTTAAATCCATGCTCCAGCGTCTCTGCCACCTTGGGGTATTCCTTGATGTAACGTTGGGCTTTGTTGAGGACCAGAAAACAGGCACTGCACGGCGCCAGCAGGTCAAGGTTCTTTTTCTCCGCTATCGCTAAGTTCCGTCCGGCCAGAGCGAAGGAGCTCATTTCGTCAATCGCCATATACGCCGTCGCGCCGCAGCAATTCCAGTCGTCAAGTTCTTCCAGCTCAATGTCGAGCGCCTTGAAGACCGCCAGCAGCGATTCTTCGTATGCTTTGCCCGTTCCTCGCAGCGAGCAACCCGGGTAATAGAGGTATCGCTTCACGCCGCCACCTCCTTCTTGTGCGCCTCAACGGCGTCGAGCATGTTCTGAAGTTCCTTGCGGCCACGGATGGTCTCCGGCACGATCCCCATGCGACCGGCAAGGAGGAGTTTGGTGCCCAACTTGGACATCCCCAGCAACCTCATAATCGCGGTCTTCAGGAAGACCCTCATGACCAGCCATGACTCCGTTACCCGGCCGTTCCTTCGAATCATTTCTCCGAACTCGCTCGCCAGGACAGGAATGGGGAAGCGCCGGGGGTAGACGCCGTCTTCGATCGCCCGCCTCTTCAGCGCGTACATGACGTCGGTCACCCGGATGCGCCGCGGGCATTCCACCGTGCAGGAATAGCAGCTCGTGCAAAGCCAGATGGTGAAGCTCTCCAGGACGTCCCGCTTAAATCCCTCGCGGGCCATGTGAATCAAGCGGCGGGGAGTGAGGTCCATGTACGGCGAAAGCGGGCAACTGGCGCTGCACAGTCCACACTGAATGCAATTGCGGATGCGCTCCCCGCCAATGACGCCCGTGACCCACTTCGCAAATACCGGATCGCGTTCAACTTCGTACTTGATCAGACTCTTGACCGCCATGCGGATTCCCTCCCCTGATAAACAGAAGAAGCTTGATGGTGGCTATGGAAACTCTTGGTGAGTGGAATAGTAGGGGTGCAGAAGCAGGCTGGAGGTTAGCGGGCGTGGGTAGAATCGTCACAAGCCTACACCCCGACGAGACAAACCTAGAGGAAAGATGCGAGCAAGGCGTGGGCCAAGAAAACCGATGGGCGCAGCAAAACGTCATTTTGTCACACTGCTGGAGATTGGAAGGGTTCGTAGAAATGGTGCGGGGGTCCGCGCTCAGAATCGGACTATTTTACTGGTTACTGTTGAACAACTTCACACAATCGGAAGCAATTTGCGGACTTTCGCGGGCTTGTTCGAGACTCGTTGAATTTTGCAGCGGATGAGCCCACGCCAGGACGGTTTACGTGTTAGGCAGGCTTTACCACGAGAGCGGAGTTTGTCCCGGTGGCTTTGGGTTAAATCACACGGCAGAGTACCAACCTATGGGCGCTAAACCGGATTTCGCCTCACCTTGTGGTTTTCGGCGCTGACCACGTACCTTTTGACCCTCTAGTCCACCGGGCACTTTGTCATGACGTTCTCGTGTCTCCGCACTTTCAGATAGGCGGCCTTGTTTTAGTGCGTTATCGGCATGGGTTCATCGAAAGGCTGTTTCCGACTTTCTGCACTACCGTTTCCAGCCTTCTTGACGACACTCAAAGGATCTGTGGCACGGGCATCTGAAGGTGTGAAGAAATAGACATTCTCACGCAAAGACGCTAAGGCGCAAAGTTTCGCAAGGAGCAAGTCCTTTGCTTTCTTTGCGCCTTCTGGGGCTTTGCGCCTTTGCGTGAAATGCTTTTGCTCGTCCCAGAATAATTTCACATCTTCTCTTGCCCGTGTAAGTCATGGCTAGGACGGCCATGCCACATCGGGCAGTCGGCAGAAAGCAGTAAGCACAAGGCAGTTGGCAGAAGGTAGCAAGCAGAACGCAGAAGGCAGTTGGCAGGAAGCCAGCGGCGGTGGGCTTTTGTAGGTGCATGCTTCACATGCTGTGGAAAACCCCAACAATACTGTCATCCTGAGGCCCGGTTTGTTCGGACCGAAGGACCTCTGTAGTTCGTGAGTATGCGTGAGCAAAGGAAACTACCGGGGTTCTTCGCGCAAAAATCGCGCTCAGAGTTTGTGACTTTTTCGGCTTTTGGGCCTATTTCTGGAGCCTAAGCCTTTTGCTTTCAATGCCGACATGCGCGGGAATTCAAAAAAGTCACAAGCTCTTAGAATGACAGTGTTGGTTTGAGCGTTTACTGCCATTCTGAGCAATCACTATCTTACAGATCCCCAAAGGGCCGTTGATTTAGCACCCAAGGGGGCGAGAGTAGTGAAATCAACTCTCCCCTCGCCCCCTTGGGGACGAGGGGTCGGGGGAGGGGGTTCTCGACTGATCACCGACCTTCTGCGACACGACACTATCGACCCGCGTCCATTATACCGGTAATCCCTCGTTTGTAGCGCGGGTGTCCCCAGCCGTGAGCCGGTGCCGGGGAGGACGGGGCGACACCGCGCGAAGCTCAGAACCCTGAAGGATGGCCACAGGAAATCGGAAATATCGTGCCCGCTTTCTCCCGTGATGGCCGGACTGGGCTCAAAAACCGGTATTTCGAAGTGGCACGGGCGTCCCGCCCGTGAACGGTCACGGCCAAGACGGCCGTGCCACAGCAAATGACACCACTACCCAAAAACCCGTAGCGTTGGCCCACGAAGTGGCTTAGAATTCTTGGTAGGTGAGAGAACATGAGCGACATTGAGGAAATTGAGCAGGCGGTGGAGAAACTCCCCCTCCACGACCTCGTTAGACTGGCTGCCTGGGTTGACCAGCGCCGCCAGCAGCTTGAGGTTGTTCCCGCCGCCAACGGCCGCATGGCCGCACGTGACCACAGCGCCTTCCTAACAAGCTATGCCCCGCAAGATGAGGGGCTCTACGATGATACCCCAGCCGGGTGAAATCTGGATCGCTGACATCCCTTTCACCAGCGGCACCGCCTCGAAACTGCGTCCGGTGCTGGTGCTGTGGACGGACGCCGCCGACGTTGTGGTGGCGGCCGTTACTTCGGCCTCCCCCCGTTCGAGGACGGAAGTCGCCTTGCAAAACTGGCCGGCGGCCGGTTTGCGTGTGGCTTCCACGGTAAGGCTTTCCCGGCTGGACTGCTTGGAACAAAACCTCCTGCGCCGTCGGCTCGGCATGGTTGATCAAACCGATGCCGGGCAATTGAAGCAGGTTTGGGCGAATGAAATCCGGCTGCGTTTCTGATTCGACGCGTGCGGCCGGGCGCAGGCTCGCCGAAGCTTACCAAACTGCGCTCGCCAACTTTGCAAGCCAGGCGCGGCAGCCCTCAACTGACACCGTTTTCCCCTGACACCGTTTTCCTCCCAAGGCTTCAATTCGGCTTGACGGATGGTGTCCAATGGAGTACAACAAGGTTGTGCAGACGGTCGTTGAGACACCTACTTACCTCGCGATTGCCAACAAGCTTTTTAGCGAGGAAGAGCGTGCGGACATCGTGGCAATGCTTGCGGCTGACCCGGAATGTGGAGACCTGATCCGTGGAACGAGGGGATTTCGAAAGGTCCGAGTCGCCCGCAAAGGAATGGGCAAAAGTGGGGGGGGCACGGGTAGTATATATCTGGCGCAACCAGAGATTTCCGGTTTTTCTTATCACGGTTTTCGCAAAAAATCAGAAAGAAAATCTGTCGATGGCAGAGCGCAACACGCTCAGGAAACGAGCCAACAGTATTTTCGAGACGTACGGGAGCTAGCATGAAAAGCCAATTTGAACAGATGATGGACGGCCTTAGCGATGTTGAGGCTTTTCTCGCTGGGGAGCGAGAAGGGTTCAAGGCGCATGTGCCGCAGGATGTTGACGTGAAAGCGATCCGCAATCGACTTGGCATGACACAAGCTGGATTCTCGAACACTTTCGGGTTCAGCCTTAACGCGATCAAGCACTGGGAGGGAGGGCGGAGGACCCCAGAAGCGCCCGCTCGGACTTTGCTCACCGTCATCGACAAGAATCCCGTTGCCGTGCTCACCGCACTCGATCCGGGCGCCGTCGGAGCCGCTGGCGGCTCATCCAGACCCACCACCCTCCACCTCAGGATCGATAGAAAGCGTCAGACATCTCGTGACGTGACAAGACGGAAGGCTTATTCTGCCGGGGGCGGGAAGAACAAGTAGCGCGGACCAGCGCTTTTGTGGTCCGCGTCTCTTCCCTGGGAGGGACCGCGCCATCAAGTACCCCTCGTAAATCAACAGCCGCAGACCCCAAACCCGGCGGTCTGCGCTACAGGCTGGGCGGCGAACCTCGATGCAGAGGATCGGCGGTGAAGCGGGGGAAACTTGGGGGCCGAGCTTGGCCCCCACTCCGCAGCTCGCAAGTCAAAGCGGTGTTGACCCCCCGGTTCGCGCGAGCGCGCTACTTGAGCAGGGCAATGAAGCCGGCCTGCTCAAAGTGACGGTCTCCGGTCAGAGCCTCGTTCATGCCGTGCTCCCGCATGACGACGAACGAAATGCAGTCGGTGAGCGACCAAGCCTTATCCGGGCGCCGGACGTAGAGTTCGACTCCTGCGTCGAAAAGATCTTGGGTGGGCGGAACGATCGTGCAGGCAGGATCAGCCCGCAGCGCGGCGAGCAGACGCGGAAAACCCTCACGCATCGCCGGGACCGCGAGCGCATCAGCTACCTCGGTAAGAATCCAGGCCGTGGTTATCAGGCGCTCGGTGCGGTTTTGGGAGGCTGCTGTTGCTCGGGCGTGGGCGCTGTCTTCCCATCGCAAAAGGGCGAGAAAATAAAATGTGTCGGCAAAGATAGCCTTCACTTTTTGGGCGTCCCGTAAAGGTAGTGGTCGTGATTCTCCGCCAGGTCGGGAGGGCCTCCGTGCACGATGCCAATGACGTCGCTCAGACGTTCCGACAGGGGCTTGGCAGGTAGCGGCTCAACGCGCACTTCGGTGCCGTCCGGCAAGTTCGCGTCCGGCGGGAGAACCACCGTTCCCTTTGAGACCACTCCCACGAAGCTCATCACCACCTCCCGGTTATCGACCCGCGTCCATTATACCGGTAATCGCTCGTTGTTCCCAACCGGGTACCGCGGAGGTCGGGTTCGGGTAGCGCTGAGGTGCGCGCATTTTGCGCTCCTCAGCGGCTCTTCCGTTCCCCATTTTCCCCTCGTTCCATTTTCTCAAATCCGCGCTTACGGATTCCCGGGGACGCAGCAAGCAAGTAGCGCGGACCACCGCTTTTGTGGTCCGCGTCTCTACCCTGGGAGGGACCGCGCCATCGAGTAGCCCTCGTCAATGAAGAGCCGCAGACCGCAAACCCGGCGGTCTGCGCTACGGGCTCGGAACCCTGAAGGATGGCCATAGAAATCGGAAATATCGCCCGTCCTTGCCCCCGCGAGAAAACTCGGAAACGTCGTGTTTGTCCTCATCCCCCCAGGCGGGCAATGAATATCGGTCAATGGGAGCGTTGACATCCACACGAACGGTGTGTATCCTCACTAGGGAGGGATAATTTTTTATGAATAGGCGTATTAATGTCATGCTCCCCGATCAGGCATTGGCCATGCTTGACCGGCTGACGACCCGGGGTGACCGCAGCCGGTTTATTTCGCGAGCCGTGATGCACTATGTCCAATGTCGCGGAAGGGAAAGCTTACGCGAGCGGCTGAAGGCGGGCTATCGGGCCAATGCCGAAGAGAGTCTGAAAATCGCCGCGGAGTGGTTTCCTCTCGAGGAAGAGGCATGGCAAAAACATCCCCAAGTCACCAAAGGGGCGAAATAAGCCGCATCGAACGAGGGGAGATTTATCTCGTCTCCTTTTACCCCACCCTCGGTCACGAGATCAAAAAAACGCGCCCCGCGTTAATAATCCAAAACGATATTGGCAATCGGTATAGTCCTGTGACCATTGTGGCCGCCATAACTTCCACGGTGCCCTTGGTAGCTCACCCGGTGAGAGTCGTGATTGAACCGACAAATATGAACGGGCTGGACACCCGGTCGACGATCCTGCTGGATCAGATCCGCACGGTCGACCGGCAACGACTTATCAAACGTCTGGGCGAAGTCGACACCGACACCTTGGCGAAAGTGGACGACGCCCTAAAAATCAGCTTGGCGCTGGTTGAAATTTGAGCTCAGACGGTGGTGTCCCTGCGCAAGCACCGGGAGCAAGTAGCAAGCAAGTAGCGCGGACCACCGAATTTGTGGTCCGCGTCCCTTCGGTACCGCACGCCGCAATCACGTTTACTCGCCTCGACGCGTGGCCTTCGGTGCGCAAAAGCAAGTAGCGCGGACCAGCGCTTTTGTGGTCCGCGTCCTTCCGGTCGCAATCATGTCCGCAGCGCTGTACGGTACGGCCGTGTCGAAGTTGCGGCGTCCTTTTGTTCGGATCGATACTTCGTCATCACAGTGCGCTTGCTCCCGGACTACTGACACGGTTTCTTCACCGTTTCTCCTGTCACTCATAGTGCGTCCACATTCGCAGCACTTTGACTGTCCGGTGCTCTGGAATGACCTGGTACACGAGCCTGTGCTGAATATTGATACGTCTTGAGTAGGCGCCGGCCAAATCGCCGACTAGTTTTTCAAAGGGAGGGGGTTTTGAAAAGGGATCTTTGGCCAGCAACTCGAGGAGCTTTTGCGCTCTCTCCCGCAGCCCCGACGCCGCAAGCCGTTTCGCGTCCTTCTGCGCTTGCTTTGTGTAAACAAGATTCCAATCGCTCACCAGCCGGGCTCTTTTTCACATTCCTCAATAGGAGTTTCCAGTCCCACCCGAATGGATTTACGCATGCCCGGCACCGACAGGAGGTAAAGGGTCTCCTGAATGGCGATCCTATCTTCCTCGGGCACCAGCATGGCTTCGCTCTCCCTAGGCTCTATTCTAGCGCAACTCACGCGGGAAGACGGCCTCTTCCCTCCTCCAAAGCAATCTGCGAACCGGCGGCCTGAACGCTGCTTCGGGTGTATCATAACTGCCATCATGAACCGCCGTGATTTCATCAATTCTGTAGTCGGTGCGAGTGCGGCAATTCCGATTTGGCATGCCGCGGGGCAGCCAGGTTTTGCCACCCGGACGAGTGCGA
>JBKQVI010000334.1:0-3667 GCA_052139985.1 Terriglobia bacterium | reverse complement strand
GTTCTCGATAATCCCGCCGACACCTCCTCCGCTACCGACTCCAAAAGCGTTAAACCCGAGTGAGGGCACCGTGGCCCATGTCGGTTGCACCGGCCAAGGGCCGAGCGCGCCGGCGCCTACCGGGAATCCCAGCGAAGCCAGGAAAGTCAAGCCATGAGGTTCTCCGGCGTTCGGGTGGTTGAAGATGTTGCGGCGCGTGCCGGCAATGCGAGCTTCGTTCACCGCGCTCGAGCCGAACGACTTCGTCAGGCCGACATTGACCACATCGGACGACACCGTGCTTCCGCCACCGAATAAAGGCGCCGTCGGATTGAGATTGCTGGATTCGTATTGGTCATAATAGTAGTAGCCTGTCAACATGCCGAGGCGGGTGTTGGCATCCAGCCGCCCGCTGCCCTTATCGTCCTGAAGCCGGCTCGCCGCGCCCGAGCTGACGAAGTAGGGACCGCTGTTGGCTTGCGGAATGTACTTAAGAATGTTCTGGGACGGTGTGGTGAAGACGGCCGAGGGTATTTGCGCATTGGGAAAGACGCACGCCGCCGAGGTGGTGCATCCGGAAGTGTAATAGTTCTCGCCTTGAGTGACGGTATAACCCAACAGGCTCGAGAGGTTCGCCGCCCAGGCCGGACCCTGCACGGTTCCGGTCATTTGACTGGCAAAGGCGGAAAAATCGCCCTGACGTTCCGCCGCCGTAGGAACGGTCACCTGACCGGAGCTCTGGCCCAGGACTTTGCGGTTTCCCTGGTAGTCGGCGAAAAAGAAGAGCCTGTTGCGCTTGACGGGGCCGCCCAATGTGCCGCCAAACTGGTTCTGCTGGTAGGCACCGCGATTCGTATCGTAGAAGTTGCGAGTTTCCAGGTCCGTGTTGCGCACAAACTCAAACATGTCGCCGTGGAACCGATCGGTCCCGGACTTGGTGAGTACGTTAATCTGCCCGCCGGCATAGGCGCCGTACTCGGCGTCAAAGTTGTTGGTCAGAATGCGGAACTCGGCGATGGAATCGAGGTTCGGAATGATGGCGGTGCCGGAGAATCCGGATTCCTGCACCGTGGCGCCGTTCAGCAAGAAGCCGTTCGCGGATTCCCGCATTCCGTTGACAGAAAGGTTGCCGGCATTGAGGTCGCCCGAGACCGGAGCAATGCCAAATCCCGTGGCGGTGAACTCTCCACCCTGGCCACCCGCCATCCCGGAGCTGACCGGCACGACACCGGGTTGCAGGGCTAGCAGATCCGTATAGCCGCGTGTCAGCAAGGGCACCTCGGTAATCTTGCTGCTGCCGATCACCTCGCCCATTTGCGTGCTGGTGGTATCCACGTGGACCACGGTGCTGTTTACGGTGACCGATTGGGTGACTTGTCCCACCTGCAGCGGGACATCGACCGTCAACGCGGCGTTGACGGTCAAGGTGAGCCCGGTTTGCCGATACCGATTAAATCCGCCCTTGCTGACGTCCACTTCATAGTCACCGACCGGCAAGGCCTGAAACGAGTAGAATCCCTGCGCATCCGTGGCGACCGTCCACCTCACGCCGGTCTGAGTGTTGAGGGCAACCACCTCGGCTGCCGGGATGAGCGCGCCCGTGGCATCGCGCACCACGCCGGAAATGCTCCCCGTAACGCTGCCCCACAAGGCCCTTCCGGCAAGAAAAAGAACAACCGCCGCCACGAACCCGGCGGTGCGTAGATTTCTGGCCGCCAATTCCTGAAGTTGGCGATCTGCAGTGGGTTTTGCTCTCATAGCACTCTCCTTTGTCCCGGTTATGGACTGGATCAGAGATGACACCCTTCCCCTTGACCCCGTTGCCCGGCGCAAAGTACTTCAGTTCCCAATTCCATTGGACCCCGAAGAGCTCTTGTCTATTTCCCTTTAATAGAATGAGTGCAATGAATAACCTTACCGCTCTCTCCCGTTTGGATTCTTGCTGACCCCAAAACAAGGCGGCGAAGGACTCTCCAACTGCCAGGGAATGTCATTGGCATTCCAGCCGTGAGAGAAGACGGCTCCCCCACGAACTTCAGCCTGCCAGCTTGATTGATGTCCTTCTGATGATTGCCCTGGCGCGATTAGATATCATCTCGACTCGGGAAGTCAAGTTACAATTCGGTAAATTTTTCCGTTTTGCGGGGTTCGGGTGCAACCGAAAGCTCGCCCTTTTCCTTTACTTCAGGGGAATTTCCACCTTGGCGGTCGTAGGGAGAGGTGCCCTGACAAGTCGTTTCCGCACTGGGCCGGAGAGCGAACGAACGCTCTTCTGTGATCGTCGGAGAGGCAGGTGTAGCGCAGAGGTGGGAGCCGTTCACCCTCCTCTGCGGCTCTGATGCAAACGATGGCGCGAAGCGTACAATACCCCGCATGTCGCGGCTGCGCCGCCTGGTGGTATCGGACCGTTGGTTCTTTGTCGGTTGCCATGTCTTGCCCAACCGGCGAACGAGTCTTCGACGCCGAATTCGCCTGTTTGGTGCAGGTGATTGATGAACGCCGCAAGGAACATGGCTTCCTGCTTACGGAGTGGGTGTTTTTGCCGGACCACTGGCACGCCGGGGTTCGCGCAGACCTCATGTTTGTAGAAGTCCGCGTTCTCCCCAGGGGGCGGCGACACCGGAGCCTCAGACATTGAAAGGCATGTCGCCAGCCCCACGTATTGGTGCCGTCAGTTGAGGGTGCCGAGATAGTGCGTAGCGCGGACCTGCGGCTCGTGAAGGTCCGCGGCTCTTCTCTTGCAAAAACCGGGAATCTCAAAGGTAGGCGTCTACCTTCAGGTTCGGAAGCGCGAGGAAGAACCGCAGACCTCAAAGGCGAAGGTCTGCGCTACGCTTGCTTACTTGCGCAGTTCATCCAAGCGCACCCAATCGCCTGGGGCGCGCTCGTACTTCCAGAACCACCGGCCGTCAACAGAGTTTTGGGTCACGGCCGAACCGAAAGGGTCGGCGCTTGCTTGTACCAGCGAATGTGCGTAAGCTTCTTAGTCTGGGATGGTGGAGCTATCGAGCCGCAAGGAGCAACGGTTTTATGCCAAAGGTTACTACCAAGGAATTCGAAGAATTCGTCAAGCGGCAGAGATCGTCCGCTGTTGCCGAGCCCCCGGTGGATTGGGATAAAGAGCGCAGGGATTGGATTGCTCACTTAAATTCGCTTTATAAGAAGGTCGAATCGTTTCTAAAGAAATACAAGAATGAAGGCTCGATTGGGATCGAATATAGAGAAACAGAATTGTTTGAGGAAAACCTGGGGACCTATCCTGTAAAAACGATGATGATACGGATTGGGCGGCAAGTCATTAATCTTACCCCAGTCGGTACGCTGCTGATTGGGTCCAAGGGCAGGGTTGACGTGGATGGTCCTTATGGCAAGGCGGCACTCGTGCTGGTGGATAAGGATGCGGTGAGTCCACGCCCGCGCGTCCGAGTGAGAATTATCGACCCCAAAGAAAAAGTCAAACCCGAAATAGAGAATGAAAAGAAGATTGAATGGGTGTGGAAAATCGCGACCCGGCCCCCCGCGCTCCAGTATATCGACCTGAATACAGAGTCATTCCTTCAATTGATTATGGAAATTAGCAATGCCTGAAAGGGTGACCTTTTCCAAACAACATCCCGACATTCAGGAGCTTGCACATTATTATGACGATGTTGCGGACTCTCTGAGGCTTTATTTTAGCCCGGTTTCA
>JBKQVI010000333.1:0-8452 GCA_052139985.1 Terriglobia bacterium | reverse complement strand
CGACTTGTACCATGGTGGCGCCCTCCTCGGTGGCGATCAGAGATGTGTCAACAGCATCATTCTGAGACCGCTACCGCTGGAGGGCAACTGTTGACTATCTAGAAACACCTATTTTGGACAAGGGTGTTACTGTTTCGAGCAGCCTGTTTCGAGTAAGATAATCGATTCCGCCCGCTTCGCGACCATTGGATTGGCGCGGGGCCATCCCGAATCCGAAAGGACGAGCAGGAAGAGCGCAAAATTAATCCCCGCCACCCTCGCGCCGAACACCAGACCTCGCATTCATGACACCTCCCAAATCCCACACCCTTAGGACTTCAGTGCTCGTGGCGCTGATCGTAGTTTTCGGTTCCGCGGGAAACCTGTTCTTCGACGTCGGTATGAAACGCATCGGCGCCCTCCACGGCTGGTCGATGGCAGAGCTGCGCTTCGCTTTTGTAGCCGTCTTTTCGAGCGTCTGGATATGGCTCGGCATTGCCGGCATGCTGATGTTTCTCGCTGCATTAATGTTGGTATTGTCCTGGGCCGATTTCAGCTACGTTCTGCCGGCCACCGCTTCCATGTACGTGGTGATTCCCCTGGTTGGGCATTTCGTTTTGGGCGAAAGTGTAACAGGGGTGCGTTGGATGGGAGTCGCGCTGATCTGCGTGGGAGTGGTGTTTGTCGGGCAGACGCCGGCGAATACCACGAAGAAGGTTTGAACATGCGCACCGCCATTGTTCTTGCTATCCTGGTGTTTTCCGGTACCGGCGGCGATATCTCCGTCGCCTATGCCATGAAGCGGCTGGGCGAAGTGCGCAGTTTCGCGCCGTCGGTGATTCTGCGTTTTCTGGGACGGGCCTTCCGCGAGGGTTGGATGTGGATTGGCATCGCCCAATTGACTCTGGCGTTTTGCTCCCTGCTCGCCTTGCTTTCCTGGGAGGCAGTGAGTTTTGTGCTGCCCGCCACGGCATTGAGCTATGTTACCGGTGCGCTCGGGGGGAAATTTTTCCTGGGTGAGAAGTTGACGCCTCTACGCTGGGCGGGAATCGGCTTGGTCTCCGTAGGTGTCGCGCTGGTGTGTTTGGGCTAGAAGGAGCAAGAGTTGTTTTTGACTTGGTTGAGGTGGGCGACTCTCGGCGCGGCGGTATTGCCCTCAGTATCCTATCTGCTGATCATCTTTGCGGCCCGCGGCTTCTACCTGCGCCACAACTCAGTGCCTCGCGACTTCACCCCGCCCGTGAGCGTGCTCAAACCCGTTCATGGACTCGATCCCGAAGCTTACGAGAATTTTGCCAGCTTCTGCCGTCAAGATTATCCCGAATACGAAATCCTATTCGCGGTCACAAACGAGCAAGATCCCGCCATCCCGGTGATCCGCCGGATCATCGCCGATTTTCCCTCCCTATCCATTCGCCTGATCGTGGCCCCCGAGAAGATCGGTTCCAACGACAAGGTCAACAAACTCTGTGGAATGGCGCGCGCGGCTCGCCACGACTTGCTGGTGCTCTCGGACGCAGATATTCGCGTCGGCGCGGACTACCTGCGGTCAATCGCCGTGCCCTTTCGTGACGCGCAGGTGGGCTTGGTGACCAGCATGTTCACGGGGCTGCCCATGCGTTCTTTACTGCCGGAATTGGAAGCTGTCTACCTAAGCACCGATTTCATGCCGGCCGTGCTGATTGCTCGCCAATTCGAAGGCGTACGCTTCGCGCTGGGCGCAACCATCGGAATCACACGCGAGAACCTGGAGGAAATCGGCGGTTTTGAAGCGCTGGCCAACGATGCCGCGGACGATTACCAGCTCGGCTACCGAACAGCCGCGCGCGGGCGGAGAGTGGAACTGGTCGATGCTTCGGTGAAGACGTGGTGCTGCCTCACGAGTCCGCGGCAGTTCTTTGTTCAACGCTTGCGCTGGGCCATCATGGCCCGCCAAGCACGCCCCTGGGGCTACGTGGGGCTCATTTTTACTCAGGGACTGCCATGGACTATTCTGGGCGTTATGGCTTCCCCCACGCGCCCGGTGGCGGCTATGTTTATTGCCGCCTATTTGATTTTCCGCTTGGCCGGGGTCTGGACGGTCGGAGTATGGGGACTGCGCGACGAACTGCTGAAGCGCCGCTGGTGGCTCGTTCCCCTTTGGGACGCTTTTGCCTTCGCGGTTTGGTTGATCAGCATATTTTGGAGCCGGGTTCGCTGGCAGGGAGTGGAATACCGGGTGGCAGGTGGCCGGTTGATCCCCATTGTTCGTCGTCCTCACTAGGCTGGAAAAACCCGTTCCATTCAACCGCAATCCTTCGCGGTTAAGCCACGAATCGGCGGGAATCGCTTAGCCAAGCTTGTCATCCTCGCCCACTCATGGTTAGACTATTCTTGGGATGGGCGATCCTCAAACGGAAGCTTCCGGACTCCGGCTTTTGCGGGGACTCCTGCAGCACTATCCGTTCGTCCTGAAGAATTTCAAACACTACTTCCAGAACCTTTACCGCCGCGAGATCCTGCATACCGATATTGTCGCTCCCTACGCCGCCGTTTTTTACACCACGCACAAGTGCAACTTAGAGTGCACCTATTGCACGCAAAAGGAACCGGACGTGTTCAGCCAGGAGTTGCCGACCGACACGACGATTGGTCTTCTCCGCATCATCCGCCGCGAGACGGATTCCATTCTCTTCACCGGTGGCGAGCCCTTGCTGCGCGCCGATGTGGAAGATCTCGCCCAAGCAGCCAAGCGCGATGTGAAATTCCGCTCCGTCCTGTTGGTGACCAACGGCACGTTGCTCCACAAGCGCCAGCGGCTGTTTGAAACTCTCGACGGCCTCATCGTCAGCCTGGATGCTCTAACCGCGGACCCCGCGAACCCCAAATCCAAACCGGGAGTGTTGAGCAGGGTTCTGGAGAATCTCGCACTTGCCAAGCAGCGCATGCGTCGCGCCGGCGACATCACCATCAGCACCGTGATCGAGGAGTGGAACATCCCGGAGATCGAGCGCATCTTGGATTTCTGCGGAGAACAGGGATTCGTCTTCGCCACACAGACGGCGTTGCACGAAAAGCTGCCGAACCTGCGGCTGAAGCGGAACCCTCGTTATCAGGCGTTGGTGGAGAAGATTATCGAGCGCCGCCGCGAACGCAAGCAGCCCATTAACGGCACTCCTAAGCTCTTGCGAACGGTGTTGGAGTTTGGCGACTTCAAGTGTTTTCCCACCATGTTTCCACGTGTGTATCCTAACGGAGATGTCTTCTATCCCTGCGAGCCGCTGAAGAAAATTGCCGGCAACTTACTGACAGAGGGATCCTTCAAAAAGGTCTTCGCGCGGGGCCGTAAGCTCTACGGCGACATCCCCGATTGCCGGGCGATCTGCCATCTTTTCGGAAATGTCGTTTCTTCCTACTACGTAAAGGATTTCTGGGGCTTGGCGGGGGATTCGATCCGCTGAGGGATTCGCGCTACGCCTTGCGGATCAATCGCAACAGAGAATGGCTTCGTCGAGGCGGTGAGATGCAGAGGGTAAAGCGGCAACGCACGACGACGAGCATAGCAGGCCAATAGGTTTCCAGAGTAGTAGGTTTCCCTGAAAAGAATATCCGGCCAGGGACCATGGAAAATCGCGGCCCCTGACCGGACTCGAGTACGATTCAAAATCCAGGATTCAAAATTAGGGATACAGACCACGCAACACGGTGGCTTCAGCAACGCGGCTGATGCCGAGCATGTTGGCGGCGGTACGCATGCTGACTTTGCGATCAAGGTGAATCTTCAGCACCTCGGCAAAGCTATTCTTCATCACTCGTTCCAGGCGGTTGTAAACGTCCTGCGCCTCCCAGAACAAGTGCTGTTCGTCTTGCACCCATTCGAAGTAGGAGACTGTAACGCCGCCGGCATTGCAGAGAATGTCGGGGATCACGCACACCCCGTTCTTCTCCAGGATGGCGTCGCCTGCAGGCGTGACCGGGCCATTGGCCGCCTCACCCACAATCTTCGCTTTCACCGCGCCGGCATTGGTAGCGTCAATCGCATTCTCCAATGCGGCGGGGATAAGGATTTCGCAATCGAGCGCCAGCAATTCCTGCGCAGTGATGGCTTCAGAGTTGGGCATGCCCGCCACGCCTCCGGTCTTCTCTTTGTGCGTGATGAGTCTGGGAATGTCGAGCCCGTTGGCGTTGTACACGCAACCACGCGAATCGCTGGCGGCAATCACGTAAGCTTGATTGCTGTCGAGCAATTGCGCGGCAATGGACCCGGCATTGCCAAATCCCTGCACCACCACCTTCGCACCCTTGATCGGAATGCGCAGGTGCTCGGCCGCACTCTGAACGGTGTAATAAACTCCGCGCCCGGTGGCTTCGTTCCGTCCGAGCGAGCCGCCCAAGGCAATCGGCTTTCCCGTGACGACCCCGGGAATCGGATAGCCTTTGGTCATGCTATAGGTGTCCATGATCCAGGCCATAACCTGCGAATTGGTGTAGACATCGGGAGCGGGAATGTCTCGTTCCGGACCAATGAGCGGCAGAATCGCGCTGGCATAACGCCGCGTCATCCGCTCCAGTTCCGTAAGCGACATCTCTTTAGGATTGCAAGTAATGCCCCCTTTGCCGCCACCGTATGGAATGTTCACTACCGCGCATTTCCAAGTCATCCACGTGGCGAGGGCTTTCACTTCATCGAGCGTAACTCCAGGATGATAACGAATTCCACCTTTGGCCGGACCCCGCGATGTGCTGTGCTGAACCCGGTAACCTTCGAACCTCTGAATATGCCCGCTGTCCATCCGTACCGGGAGGTTCACGTGCAAAATCCGCTCCGGGTACTTAATCATGTTGCGAACGTCCATGCTCAATTCCAGTGCATCCGCCGCGAGATCGAAATTCTCCATGGCGGAGTCGTAAGCCGTCTTCACTGCTTGAGTTGCGACTTCCATTTCGAATACCCCCATTTGCGAGAGACGAAGTTAGTCCAGCGGGAGTATGGAGCAACTCGTTTCCAAAAACAACTGCTATAAAGTAACTATGACAATTTGTCGTGGAGGACAATTTGTATGTTTCACGATGTGAGAACCCAGTGCCGTTGTCATTTGGAATGCGATCCCTTTTGAAGCCCTCGCCACCCCCTCGAAAACGGGATTCCAGCCCTGGTGGCATGGCCATCTTGGCCATGATTTCACTCGGGCAGGATACCCGGGCCACACCGTGGGAATGACTGCACTTAGGAACACGCGTTTCTTACAAATGACGCCAGTACTTAAGAACGTGATCTCTATTCGGACGAAGTTGGCCCTCTCGTCGCTGTTGGCTGGCACATGAATTGCTTCCGTTTTCAGTGGGGCCGTCACTGAGGCGGAAGTTGCTGTCTGCAAACGCGTTCCGAGGGCAGTAGACGCGTTCGCTGGGTATAAGCGCGCAGCACGAACGCGGTCCGAGGGGGAAAACGGTGGATTCACAAAGTCCCAAGCAAGCCGATGCACGCCCGGCGGAAGCCAAACCCAAGGTGCGACGGAATCCCAAGGCGCCTCGCCAGGTGCTGCCCGTGCGCTCACCGGAGGAGCGCTCGAAGAGCTCGGCTGAGGTATCCCTGGGCTTCTCATTGGAGCAAGCTCGCGTTGAGGCGCTACGTTGCCTGCAATGCAAGGATCCGGTCTGCGTGCAAGCCTGTCCCCTCCACATCAACGTCAAGAGCTTCATCGACTTAATGGCGCAGGGACAATTTGACGCTGCCTTCCAGAAAATCAGTGAAGAAAGCCCCTTTCCGGGGATTTGCGGCCGGGTCTGCCAGCACGAATTGTTCTGTGAAAAATCCTGCCTGCTGGGGAAAAAGCTGGAGCCAGTGGCGATCGGCTCGCTCGAACGCTTTGCCGCGGACAAACATCGAGAGACGGGGTCACCCACGCCGTCGTCTGCTGCCACACCGCAGGGAGCGCGCGTCGCTCTGATTGGCTCGGGTCCCGCATCGCTTATTGCCGCCTACGACCTGGTGCGCAATGGTTATCGCGTGACGGTCTTCGAAGCCTTGCACAAGTTGGGCGGTGTACTCGCTTACGGCATCCCCAATTTCCGTCTGCCGAGGGAAATCATCGGCGGCGAGATCGCCCGGCTGCAAGCGATGGGAGTGGAATTCCGCAAAGACGTTATCGTGGGGAAGACATATTCAGTGGATGAGTTGTTCGCGGAAGGGTTTGAAGCTGTTTTTCTCGGCACCGGCGCGGGCCTGCCGCATTTGATGCACATCCCGGGCGAGAATCTGGTGGGAGTCTACACCGCCAACGAGTTCCTGACGCGGCTGAATTTGATGGAGGCATTTCGCTTTCCGCAAGCGGACACCCCGGTGCGCATTGGAGCGCGGACCGTTGTGGTGGGCGGCGGAAACTCCGCCATGGACGCCGCGCGTTGGGCGAAACGCATGGGCAGCGAGACCACCATCATGTTCCGTCGTGGACGCGCCGAGTTGCGCGCTCGCCTGGAAGAGATCGAACACGCCGAGGAAGAGGGCGTGCATTTCGAGTTTCTGGCGGCGCCGGTTCGCCTGTTCGGCGACGAAAAGGGAACGCTGCGCGAAATGGAGTGCATCCGGATGAAACTGGGCGAGCCCGATGAATCCGGGCGTCCTTCGCCGGTGCCCATGGAAGGCTCGGAGTATCGAATTCCGGTGGATACCGTGGTCATGGCGATCGGACAAAGTCCCAACCCTACGGTGCAGCGCTCCACGCCGCAATTGGTAACAAACCGCGGCAAGATCACCGTGGACCCCAAGGGGCAGACGAGCATGGCGCGAGTGTTTGCCGGCGGCGACGTGGTGCGTGGCGGTTCCACAGTGATCTTAGCCATGCGCGACGGGCGCGCCGCCGCGGCAGCCATTCACGATGCCTTGCGGAATCACGAGCCCGCGAGCGTAACGGCAACCGATGTGGCGCCGGGCTTGAGCCCGGCACATGTCGATGCCGGGCTAAAGCCCGGCGCTACAGACGCGCGTGCAGAAAATCGCATTCTGGCGAAGCGTCTGATAACTCCGGAAATTGCCTGGTTCGAAGTGCAAGCCAGCGGTATCTCCCGGCATTGGAAGGCAGGACAATTCGTGATTCTGCGTCCCCGCGCAGACAGCGAGCGCATCCCGCTGACCCTCGTGGACGGCGACCCCGAAAAAGGCAGCATCACACTGGTGGTGCAAGGGATCGGCAAGACGAGCCGCGTGTTGGTTTCAATGGAGCGCGGCGAGGTCGTGGCGGACTTGCTCGGACCACTCGGGCAGGCCGCGGCAATCGAAAACGTGGGGCACGTGGTGTGCATCGCCGGAGGCGTGGGCGTGGCGGAGTTGCTGCCGGTGGCCCGAGCTTTCCGTAAGGCCGGCAATCGCGTCACGGCTTTGTGTGGAGCACGTTCGACGGCGCAGATTATCCTCGACGCGGAACTCCGAGCGGCATGTGACGAAGTCCAGTGGGCCACCGACGATGGTTCGTCGGGAATGAAGGGTACGGTGGTGGACCTGATGCGGGCATGGAAGGCGGCGCAGACTTCCCCAGTGGGCGCCGCGCATGTGATCGGACCGATTCCCATGATGCGCTTCGCCTCCGCGCTCACGCGCGAGTGGGGTGTGCCCACCATGGCCAGCCTTAATCCCATCATGGTGGACGGCACCGGCATGTGCGGCGGCTGCCGGGTTACCGTCGGCGACAAGGTGAAGTTCGCCTGCGTGACGGCCCGGAATTCGACGCGCACAAAGTGGACTTTGAAGAATTGACCCGCCGCACCCGCGCCTACCTGGACGAAGAACGCCAAACGCGCGAAGCGCACGCCTGCCAGATCGGGCTGGGCTCTTGATCATGCGCACGCGGCTTCGTTTTGCATTGCAACTCCGTGGCCTGTTTCTTGCGATGGGGTTTGGCAGGCTGAACGCATGACGCAGTTACTTGAAGACGCACTCCGGAAAGTGGACAAGCTCTCCGAAGACGAGCAGAACGCTATCGCCTCCCAGATTCTTGAGACGCTCGAAGATGAAGAACTCTGGGGAAAAATGCTTCGGAAGAACCCCGCCAAGCTGCGCAAACTCGCCGCGGAGGCGCTCGAAGAGCATCGGCGCGGCCAGACTCGACCGCTGGACGAAGTCTTGTGATCCAGTCGCGCACCACGCGCGAGTTCCGCCTTCGCTTCATTCCCCAACGACATCCGCCGGCGGGCGTAGCGCGCCTACCGTCTGTTTCGCATCCACCCACGCCATCCCAGTCTGCGATTCAAGAAAGTGGACGAGGAAAGCAACGTCTATTCTGTGCGGATTGGGCTGGGTTACCGCTCTCTCGGCGTCATGGAAGGCTCAACCGTCGTGTGGTTCTGGATCGGCTCTCACGCCGAATGCGACCGCCTACTGAGCTGATTACCTGACCGTCGATTGCCCACCCGCACTGACTGCACGTTCATGGTCGTTTGCGCCTCTGCTGCCCTTCTTGATTGACTCTCCCTTTTTCCCCGACGTACCATCGTGGTG
>JBKQVI010000332.1:0-20151 GCA_052139985.1 Terriglobia bacterium | reverse complement strand
CCTCGCGGCCGCGCCGGCACGCGCGGAGATTTTCGCGTTGACTACGGGTTTCATTTGGGGCTTTAGTTCGGTTCTGTATGGCCTCGGGGTGAGCGCCATTGGCATCTCGATGGCGAACACCCTGGTGTTGGCCACGGGCGCCTCACTGGGATCTATCCTGCCGCTTCTGATCCTGGCGCCAGAACGAATCGGCCAACCACAGGGCAAGGTGATCATGCTGGGCACAGTTACGGCTTTGGCGGGTATGGGCTTCTGCGGCTACGCAGGAATCCTGCGGGAACGGAGCGAAAAGGCCGCGCCTGGCGCCCTGCGGCAAATGGTGGGCATCGCTCGTCCGTTTTGGGTGGGGCTGTTGATCTGCGTGGGCGCGGGCTTTACTGCGGCTCTTCTCAATGTGGGTTATAGCCTGTCGCAAGGAATTATCAACAGTGCGGCTCAGGCGGGCAATAGCCCTTTTGCGGGGTCGAATGTGATCTGGTTGTTGGTGCTGGGCAGCGGCGCCGTGGTCAATCTGGTTTATTGTGGATACTTGCTTGGCAAAAATCGAACCTGGTCCGATTTCCGGCAGCCGAATTCGATACCCCTTTATGCGCTTGCAATTCTCATGGGTCTGATGTGGGGATGCGGAATCTTTGCTTATGGCTCAGCGGCCCCCAAACTGGGAAAACTGGGACCGGCCATCGGATGGCCGCTTAGTTTAGTGGTTAGTCTCATTACCGCCAATTGCGTTGGGTTCCTGACGGGAGAGTGGAAACTCAGCTCCTCGGCAGCTCGTCGCTGGATGTTCGTGGGATTGGGAATCCTCGTGGTGACGATTGGGGTTCTGGGCTGGTCGGGCCGCCTGGCGAGCTGAGGCATCAGTGGGCATGGTCTTTCCACTGACATTCCACCGACAACGGACTGCGGACTTCCCCAATACACGTTATAATCTCCCGCATGCAACCCGAGCTTGCGGCAATAAATTTTGAAGATCCCGGAAAAGCCGCCGGCAACCTGGAGCGCCTGGAGGAGCAGTTGGCGCCCACGTTGCTGACGCCCTTGGCTTCGCTGCTCTCCCAGTCGCCTGATCCGGACGGAGCGCTCAACCTTTTGGAGCGCTATGCGCAGAGCGCGCCATCCCAGGTCCTGGCGGAGTTGGCGCGCTACCCTGCCGCCCTCTCCTATCTCATTGCCATTTTTAGTTACAGCGCATACCTGGCAGAGACCCTGCTGTCGGAGCCGCAGTTGGTGGTGCAGTTCGCGCGCGACCGGAATTTCACCAAGCTGAAATCCAAAGAAGACCTGATGCAGGACTTCGCCCGGTTTTCCACCACCAATCCGGACCCGTGGCTGGCGGCCTCGCTGGCACGTTTCAAGCGGAGGAACTACCTGCGCATCGTGCTAAAGGATGTTCTTCGCCTTTCGACCCTGGGCGAGACGACGCTGGAACTTTCCACCCTCGCCGATGTCATTCTTTCCGATGCCTACCTCTTTTGTGACCGTGAACTGGAGAAGCGTTATGGGCACCCGACCTACCGTGACGCGCAGGGCCGCATTGTGCGCGCCGGCTTTAGTATTGTTTCCCTCGGCAAGCTGGGTGGAAACGAGCTGAACTACAACTCCGACATCGATCTGCTTTTTCTTTATTCCCATGACGGTGAGACGTCGGGGGGAAACGAGCGCGAGTCGATCATTACCAACAAGGAATATTATGTGCATGTGGCTCACGCCATCACCCGCACCATTACCCAGGCGACGTCGCAGGGCGAGGTTTTTCGCGTGGACCTGCGGCTGCGCCCCGAGGGCGAGCAGGGCGATCTGGCGATTTCCCTGAATTCCGCCCGCGAATATTACGAACACCGGGCGCGGGACTGGGAATTGCAGATGCTGATCAAGGCCCGCCATTCTGCGGGAGACGCCCGGCTGACGCGCGACTTCCTGCGCGCCGTAGAGGAGTACGTTTACCGCTCGCCCGGGGATTTTGTGGCGGTGGAGAGCATTCTGCTTTCGCGCGAAAGAATCTCCAAGAAACTGCGGGAAAGCCGCGGGCAGGCAATTGACGTCAAGCGTCATCGAGGCGGCATTCGTGATATCGAGTTCCTGGTGCAATGCCTGCAGCGGCTGCATGGATTGCAAGATCACTGGGTGCGGTCAGGAGGAACGCTTTTTGCCCTGCGCAAGCTCAACGACAAAGGCTGGCTCTCCAATCGGGATTACGCCGCGCTGACCTCCGCTTACGAGTTCCTGCGCAAGGTGGAGCACCGAGTCCAGATGGAAGCGGGACAGCAAACGCATCGGCTGCCTACAGATCGTGGCGCGCTCGATCGGCTGGGACGCAGGACCGGGGTGGAGGGGGGGCCGGACGAGCCTCCGGGCGAATTTCTGCTGCGCAAGGTTCGGGAAGCGTTCGCAGTAGTGGATGAAATTTACCAGCGAGTGATTCATCCCGGGGATCCCGCTGTGCCGGGAACAGCCTTTGAGCTTAAGCCTGCGCCCACCTTCATGCCCGATGCGGGGCGCCATTCATTTGTCTCGTTGCTGAACTTTCTGGACGTTCAGGCGCCGGAAGCGGCACGTATTGTGCGCGAGGCGGATCTGCCGGAGCGCTCGCGACGAAATACGATTCGCTTAATGACGGCCATGGCCAGCTCACCGGAACGGTTTGCCCCGGCATTCTCCAAACCGGCCAGCCTGCGGCGGGCGGTTGTCGCGGCGGCCGACAGCGCCTATCTGACGGAACTGCTGGTCCATCATCCCGAAGATCTGGAGATCCTCGATTCCGTTGAAATCGAGCCCTCTAACGGTTCCGCAGCGGGGCAGTTGGATATGGGCCTGGAAGCTTTCGCTATGCCCGAAGCTTATGCCTGGGCCACGGAAGCGAGCCTCGATCTGCGCGAGAAAATGGCCATCTTGCGGCGCCAGTACCGGGCCCGGCTCCTGGTGCTGGGCGCCGTGGATCTGGCCGTCGGCGGCGCTGCGTTTCCCATGTTGAAGCGTTGGACGGCGAACGCCGCGCGTTGTATCGCGACGGCTCAGGTGATTGCGCTCCATTCCTGGAAGCAGGAAAAGTCGAGCCTGCTGGGTGACGTGCCTTTCGTCATTTTAGCCATGGGCCGTCTGGGCCTGGGTGAGTTTGATTTGGCTTCGGATGCCGACCTGATTTTCGTGGCCGGTTCGGAGGCCAAAAGAGATGACCTGGAATATTGGACCCACCTGGCGGAGAAGACAATCGAGGTGCTTTCCAGCTACACGCGCGATGGCACGATATTCCCGGTGGATACACGCTTGCGGCCGCGCGGCCAAGAAGGGGAATTGGTGGTGACCCTGGAGGGACTTCTAAGCTACATTGCCCAAGACGCCAAGACTTGGGAGTTGCTGACCTATCTAAAGGCCCATCCCGTGGCTGGAAACCCGCAACTCGGGCAGGCGGCCGTGGACCAGATCCAGGCGGCGATTTACCAACGCTTCTTGACCTGCGGTGATTTTGAAGGGGAACTCCACCAAATGCGGCGACGGCTGGAAAGGAAAGTGGTGTCTCCGAACAGCAACACCAAAACCGCCCCCGGGGGTTATTACGACGTGGACTTTGCTGTTTCCTACACGCGTCTCCAGCGGCGCATAAAAGCGCCGGCCGGAGCGAACATGGCGGAACAGATTGCGGCCCTGCGCGCGGGGGAAGCCGTTTCCGCCGAAGACGCCACCGCCTTGGCCGAGGGCGCCGGTTTCCTGCGTTCAGTGGACCACCTCCTCCGGCTGGTGACGGGGAAGGCGCCGAACGGCTTGCCCGAAAACGAAGCCCATGCCGAGACAGCGGAGAGCGTGGCTCGCCGTTGGAGCCTGATTTCCGAGGGGCAGACGCTGGCCGCAAAGCTGCATGAGACACAACAGCAACTTCGGTACGTCTACCGGCGCTTGGTGGGCTCAGAATGACAGTGGCTAGTGGCTGGCTGCGGAATGCCCTTGCTAGCCACTAACCACCAACCACTAACCACTAACCACTAACCACTCAATGTCACCAGTCGCGGCGGCCACCCCCACGTCCACCACCCCCACCGCTTCCGCCGCCGGAATGCCCGCGGCCACGGCCCCCGCCACCTCCACCGCCTCCGGGGCGTCGTCCCCCTCCACCCCCACCGAAGTCATTGCGCGGTGGACGCGCTTCGTTGACGGTTAAACGGCGGCCTTGCAGGGATTGCCCATTAAGGCCGGCGATAGCACGTTCCAGATCCTCGCCCTCAGCCAGTTCGATGAATCCGAAGCCCCGCGATTGTCCGGTGGTCTTGTCGCGAATGACGACGGCCGAAGCTGCCTGAAAACCTGCGCCACTGACGAATTCTCCCAGTTCACTATCTGTCACTTCATGGGGAAGGTTCCCCACGAATAACTTTTGCGGCATGAGATGCTCCCATGGTGAGGCGGCCTCGATCCGCCACCTTCGCCTTTTAAATTTGCACGACCTAGCTGTTAGTGGACCCCGAACCTTCGGCGCTCATCTTCCGGAAAAGAGCGAGACCCTTACCTCGAACTAACCGTATTTCCTGGCTGCGTCGGCGATTCTAGCACGCATTTTGTCCTGCGTAAGGAAAAAAGCAGCATATGAGGGGTCGGGGAACAAAGAACCATGGCTCATGCGGAGGAGGTAAGATTCCAGCCTGCCGGGGAAAATGAGCCAACCTGCTGACTTCGTCATTAGTCAATCGACAATCGGCAATCGAAAATCGACAATCACCCGACCCGATTGTCCACCGGCTGGCTTTTTGTGTTATCCTGCCGGGTTCGATTTGGCCTTAAGTTGCGCGGCGTGGGGGCCGCCGCGGATTCAGGAAACGATCGTTGAGGTTTAACGCCAGTTCCATCCGAATCGGCGCGCCTTGTGCGCAGCCTACAAATTTTAAATGAACCGCCTTCGTCTGTTTGCGGTTCACATGGAGACCTAGCATGACTGATTGTCGCTATCTTCTTTCCGAACGAGAGATTCCCAAATTCTGGTACAACGTGGTCCCCGACCTTCCTGCGCCCATGTCGCCGCCCTTGCATCCCGGCACATTGCAACCGGCGGGGCCGCAAGACCTGGAAGCCATCTTCCCCCACGCATTGATCGAGCAGGAGGTCACGGCGGCGCAGAACATTCCCATCCCTGAGCCGGTTCTTGACATCCTGCGACTATGGCGGCCCACGCCGTTGCACCGCGCGCTACGGCTGGAGAAGGCTCTGGGGACCCCGGCCAGAATCTTTTTCAAGAACGAAGGAGTCTCTCCCGCCGGCAGCCACAAGCCCAACACCGCGATCGCGCAGGCGTATTACAACAAGGCCGCCGGCGTCAAACGCCTGACCACCGAGACCGGCGCGGGACAGTGGGGCAGCGCCTTGTCTCTGGCCTGCAACGTGTTCGGTATGGAGTGTATGGTCTACATGGTGAAGTGCAGCTTTTATCAGAAGCCCCATCGCCGCACCATGATGGAATGCTGGGGCGCGAAATGTGTTCCTTCCCCCAGCGAGCTGACGCAGGCGGGAAGGAAGGTTCTGGAGGAAGACCCTGAAACCCCGGGCAGCCTGGGCATCGCCATCAGCGAAGCGGTGGAAGACGCCGCCACCCATCAGGACACCAACTATTCGCTGGGCAGCGTGCTGAACCATGTGCTGCTGCATCAAACCGTGATCGGGCAGGAAGCCATTGCCCAAATGAAACTTGCCGGAGCATCGCCGGACATCGTCATCGGGTGCTGTGGGGGCGGAAGCAACTTCGCTGGGCTGGCATTCCCGTTTGTGCCGGAAAAAGCCGCGGGCAAGAACATTCGCCTGATCGGAGTGGAGCCCGCCGCGTGCCCCACCATGACCAAGGGGATTTACGCTTACGATTTCGGGGATAAGAGCGGCATGACTCCGCTGCTCAAAATGGACACACTGGGACATGACTTCATTCCGCCCGGAATCCACGCCGGCGGTCTGCGCTACCACGGCATGTCGCCACTGGTGAGCCTGCTTCACCGGGAGGGCGTGGTAGAGGCGGCGAGCTACCCGCAATTGAAGTGCTTTGAAGCCGCGTTGACGTTTGCACGCGCCGAAGGCCTGATCGTGGCGCCGGAAACTTCCCATGCCATCTGCTGCGTCGTTGACGAGGCTTTGAAAGCCAAGGAAGAGGGCAAAGAGAAGACTATTCTCTTCAACCTCAGCGGGCATGGCCACTTCGATATGGCCGCGTACGAGAAGTATTTCGCCGGCGAGCTTTCCGACTACGAGTATCCGGAGGCCAAGATCCGCGAAGCACTCGCGCACTTGCCAAAGGCTTCTTGATTTTAGATTTTGGATTTCAGATTTTGGATTCGGAGACATGGGGCTGGGGGTGTCTCCAATCCAAAATCAAGAATCGCAAATCCAAAATCGCCGCGCGGCTACGCGTCCTTTCCGAACGCGACCACAAAATACTCCGTGGGAGTCGTGCCCGGGTTACGAATTCCGTGTTCGTCGTTCGACCCCACGAAGGCTACCGAGCCGGGGCCCAGCCGAGTTGACTTGCCGCCGATGGTCGCCTCCAGGGTTCCCTCCCTGACCAGAAACATCTCCTCGTGTGCGTGGTGATGCGGCGGATGGGGCATTCCTCCCGGCGCCAGGCGCGTCTGGTGGACCTCCACGTAGCAGCCATCGTGGAGTTCGCCCGACAGGATGGGGCGCGATTCATTGGCGCCGTTCTTTTGCACTCGCAATTCTTCGTAAGGAAATGCCTTACTTGGCAATGCCGCCTTTTGCGCGGCTGCCCCACGCGGGGATGCCAGCGTGGCAGCCAGCAGGCACAAGTCTCTTCGTGAAAAGGTCATGACTCTCCTCCAGTCGCGATACTTCAATGGGCCTGGCAAAAGCATATTCCCTAAGCGGAAAATTACAAGTATAGTTTCATGGTTCCTGCAAGCCGCCAGGTAGGCGGCCGTCGGTGCTGTCCTAATTTGAGCCGTAGCGCCGGCTTCCAGCCGGTACAGGAGCCGCCAAGATGGCGGCGTTACGCTCAAATTAGGACAGTACCCGGCCGTCTCCGTGTTCGCTCGGGATCAAGAGCTTGAACGCGGAGGGCTCGGAGTTCGACATTGGCGTGGGTGTTCAAGAGTTTCTGACGCCAGGGGGCACGGAGATACTCATGGAAATGCGAGAGAATAAGCTGCTGGTCGGAATCGACATTGGCGGCACGAAGACCGCTGTCCTATTGTCCTCAACCCCGCCGGAAGTCATCGCGCGCAAGCAGTTCGCCACCCGGCCCGCACAGGGGGCCGAGCGAGCCTTGGAACTGATCAAGTCATCGATTCACGAGTTGTTGGCCGAGCAAGGCGTTGACTCGCTTGCCATCGCGCGGATTGGCGTCAGTTGTGGAGGTCCGCTGGACCGCGCGGCGGGAGTCATCCAGTCTCCGCCCAATCTTCCCACCTGGGATGACGTGCCGATCAAGGCCATCATGGAGCGCGAATTCCAGGCCGAATGCCTTATCGAAAATGACGCGAATGCGGGCGCCGTCGCGGAACATCGTTTTGGAGCGGGCAAAGGTTGCCAGAACATGGTGTTTCTCACCATGGGCACGGGCCTCGGCGCCGGCTTCATCACCGACGGACGGCTCTACCGTGGATCGAACGACCTGGCGGGCGAAGTAGGCCACCTTCGTCTGACCCGGACGGGACCCATCGGCCACAACAAGAAAGGCTCGGCGGAAGGTTGGGCAAGCGGTGGCGGCATGGCGCAGGTGGCACAGCAGGCAGTGGCGGCGGCGCTCAAGAAAAAGCGCCCCACTCGGCTGGCCAAGTTATATCGCTCCGGGGGGCCGATCACCGCGAAGGATATCGGCGCCGCGGCGCGGCAGGGTGACAAGGTCGCCCTGGAAGTTCTGGAAACCACGGGCGAGAAGCTGGGAGAAGTCCTGGCGATCCTCGTCGATCTGCTGAATCCCGACCGCATCGTGATTGGCGGTCTGGCCATGCGCCTGGGTGATTTGCTTCTTGAGCCCGCTCGCCGCGTGATCAAGCATGAAGCGCTGGAGTTGCCTGCGCGTACATGCCAGGTGATCCCCGCCGAACTCGGAGAGAGTATCGGCGATGCCGCCGCGCTCTGCATTGCCATGGGAATTTAGCGCCCAGCCTTGGTTGCCGGGGCCGCGTGTTGAGGAGCGAGTTGCCGGCACACATCCGCGACGGTATCCATCGCGAGGTCGGGTGCGTGCCAGTTGTACGTCTTCGGCAGCCACAGGGCCTTTTGCACGTCCTCGGGTGATTGCCCTTGCTTCAGACGCATTTCCACCTGGGCCACCAACCACTCCAGAAACTTGCGAAAATCCACCAAGTCCTTCTTGCTTCCGGGAGCGCCGTGGCCGGGAATGTACGTGTCAACGTCCCAGCCCTCCACTTGACGCAGCACGTCGATCCAGCGATAGACGTTGCGCGAACCGATGCGGGGAAAATACTGGTTGTCGTAGAGTTCACCCAAGAAAAGAGTTTTTGCCGCAGGCAGGTACACGACGGCGTCCTGGGGCGAATTTTCGCTGCTCAACAGGCTGGATATGCGAATTTCCTGGTCAGCCAATTTCAGCGTCATCTTGTCATCGAAGGTTTGGGTGGACGGCGTTACATGGAAGCCCCGCATACGCGCTTGCAGCCGCCAGCCCGTTTCTCCGCGCATGCGATCGGCAAGTTCCTGCCGGTACTGCAGCATCTCTTCTTGCGCCGCCTTGGTGGAAATCAAGGTGGCTTCTTCATCGCTGAAAACTTCGTTGCCCAGCATGTGGTCGCCTGCCGAACTGGTGTTTATGGCGTAACGGATGGGAAGGTCGGTGCGCTCGCGAATTTCATACAGCAGGTCACGAGCGCGCGTGGGGCTATTGGAGGTATCGATCACGACCACGCCCACCGGGGTCACAATGAATCCCGCAGTCGCCGGCCGAGTGTAAAGGGGATCGCATTCCTGATCGATGACGTCGTCCGGAATCCACACGAAAACTTTGGGCTTGACCTCTTGCACGCGGTAAAGCAGCAGCGAGGCGGACAGCCCGGGAGCATAAAACATGAGGACAAAGGCCGCCAGCATGACGGCGAAGGTAAGAAGCAGTGACAGTGAGCGGCTCACAGCGAATGAATGATTCCGATGGTCGTTAGATATCCACATACACTTGCGCTCGCCAGCCCCCTGCGGTATGTTCCAGTAAGAGTTGGTGATACGTAATGGCCTTGACCAGCAGCTTGGCCTGGTGCCGCGATCGCTGGAACTTCTCGCCACGCGCCACGGCGCTCAGCGAATGGTCGTCAAGGCGCTGGATCTCAAAATCCCGGAAGAGCCACCCCTCGGCGTCATGCAGGTATAACAGTTCGCTGAGCCAATTGACCAGAACACTCTCAGGGTCGGAACCCTCTACCTGCACGGAAACCTCCTCGCGAGTTTCGATCGCCTCCAATTCTACAATCAAGTAAATCAATGCGCGAGCGGCATTAGCAAAGGCTTCCTCGCGCGTTGTGCCGAACGCTTCGAAGCCCACATCCGCGGTGTGTTCCAGAATCCGAAACGGTTGCATTCGCGTGTTCCCGCCCGGAAGTATGCCACACTTGCGTTTTCCCGGCACGTCAAGTAGGATGGCGGGAACTTTCGGTCAACCTATGTCATCGAACGGTTCGGTCAAGATAGATGTGTGGCTGGCATTCGGCTTCGGAATGGGCCTGTACTACTTTTACAAAGGCTTTCGCACATTTCGCGAGTACCGCGTGCTGATGGACACTCCAGAAGTACCGATTCGCAGCGTCGCTATGGGCTTGGTTGAAATTCACGGCAAGGCCACAGGCATTCCGCCCATCCCCAGCCCGGTTAGCCAAACTCCCTGCTACTTTTACAAAGTGGATATCGAACACTGGGTGAGCGACAAGAACGGCGGCCGCTGGAGTCACCTTGTCACCGATACCGGTGGACCGAGGTTTTATGTCGCCGACTCGACCGGTAAAGTCCTGGTGGACGCACACCACGCGGAATACGATTTGATCCAAAATACCAGAGTTGAGACGGGACGGGGCTCCGGATTGGGCCTGGGGCGCCTTTTCTCCGGCATCGGTGGTTCTACGCAGCCTAATGCGCCTGCGATGACCGGCACTGACCTTTGGTCCTATGCTTCTGGCGCGGTCGCCCGCAAGAAAGGCAGCGGTTTTGGGTCCTGCACGGGTTCGGGCGAGCGCTACCGGTTGACCGAATTTCTCGTTATTCCTGAACACTGGTACGACATCACAGGGACGTGCGTGGAAAATCCCGAACCTCAAGACGAATATGACCGCAATCTGATCGTGAAGGGAACGAACGAACCAACCTTTCTGATCACCTGGCGGAGTGAGAAGGAAATCAGACAGACGCTGCGCAACCGCGCGGCGAAGTATATTTTCGGCGGCGCGATAGCTGCCGTGGTTTGCCTGGCAATCTTCCTGGCAAAGCACGGAACGTTCTAAAGCCAAAGGAGAATCCAAACGATGGGCCTGGCAATCCTGGTCGGACTGGTCGTGATCCTCTTCGTAGTGGGGATTTTCGTTTACCTCATTACCATTTACAACAGCCTGGTGCGATTGAAAAACGATATCGATAAGGCTTGGGCGAATATCGATGTCCTGCTGAAGCAGCGGCATGACGAACTGCCCAAGTTGATCGAGACCTGCAAAGGCTACATGCAGTATGAGCAGAAGACCTTTCAACTCATCACGGAGGCCCGCACGGCCTTTATGAAAGCGGGTTCCGTGGGCGAAAAAGCTCAGGCCGATAACATGATTTCCGGCGCGCTCAAGAGCTTGTTCGCGGTGTCGGAGAACTATCCGGAACTGAAGGCCAACAACAATTTCATGCAGCTCCAGAAACGCATTTCGGAGTTGGAAGAGAAGATTGCCGACCGCCGCGAATTCTTCAACGACGACGTTAATACTTACAACATTCGCATTCAACAGTTGCCCGACGTCTTCATCGCCGGCATGATGCACTTGCAACGTCGCGACCTGTTCAAAGTCGCGGAGGAAGATCGCCAGGATGTCGATGTGAAGATGACCTAAGCATTCGTGATTGCTGATTGGTGATTTGCGATTGACGCTTGGTGATTTGTGAAGTAATCGCCAATCGCCAATGAAGAGGGGTTCCATATGATCGTCGCAGGCGTGCTCATTGCCATACTTGTGGTCCTGGCCATTGTCGTCATTGGGCTGATCATGTATTTTGTCGGCATCTACAACAGCCTGGTCACGTTGAAGAACGATATCGATCGCTCCTTCGCCAATATTGACGTGATCCTTAAGCAGCGGCACGACGAACTGCCCAAGCTCATCGATACCTGCAAAGGCTACATGCAATACGAGCAGAAAACCTTGCTGGCCGTGACGGAAGCGCGCACCGCTTACATGCGCGCCACCACTCCCGCGGAAAAGACGCAAGCCGATAACATGGTCTCGGGCGCACTCAAGACGTTGTTTGCGGTGGCGGAAAAATATCCGGATTTGAAGGCCAATACCAACTTCATGCAACTGCAAGGCCGCATCACCGAACTCGAGGAGAAGATTGCCGGGCAGCGCAATCGCTTCAACGAGGACGTTAACGTTTTCAACATCCGCATCGCCCAAATTCCCGCCAACTTTGTGGCCGGCTTTATGCGGCTGCAACCCCACCCCCTCTTCCAGGCTCCGGAAGCCGATCGCGAGGACGTGAAAATCAGCTTTACCTAGAAGAAAAAAGGCCCGCTTGGGGGAGCGGGCCTGGGGAAAGGAGGAAACCTAAAGCACGTTCAGTGCTTACCTCTTCTTTTTCTTTGCTTTCTTTACTGCCATATTTTCCCCTCCTTTGTCGGGAGTCTTAGGTCTGCGTGCGGAACCACAATTTGTGGTCGCACACTGCATTGCCACAATATGTAGTAGGCTTTGGTACTTTTGTCAAGGAGAATATTGTGGCCGATAGGGTTTCCGCAGGATTCGCGGAACGTCGTGAGGCCTTAACTCGGCAATCCATGGCGCGTGGTAGCGTCCGAGATTGAGGGTAGCGCCGCTCTTGAGGGCGGCACTTCGTCAATGTAGCGGCGAGTTTACCTCGCCATAGGCTGGGCTGCCGATCAGATCGGCATGAATTCCGCCGCCTCTACCTCAAACTGCATCGGTGCCATCCAACAGGGCGCACGATATAAATGTGAACACGAATCACCACTGTTTGAGATCATGTGCGAGCGTGTTGTTCGACGGGCTACGCCCTCTGCTTTGCGAAAAGGCTCCGCCTTTTCGGCCCATTTCAAGCTCTTTGTCCTATTGCGCGCCGCGTGGAGGGCTGTGCCCTCCACGCGGCGCGCAATAGATTCATTCGTTATGCTCGGCAACGGAAAGGCGGAGCCTTTCCGCTGAGCAAGCGGCGAAGCCGCAGGTCACTGGAATCTTCCCACCTTTGTGCCACGGGCGCCAACTTCTATGTCGCACCCCCAACCGGCAAAACTCGAATTGAAAGTTTCCGCACATGCAGGTAAAATAGGGGTTTGCTCTAGTGGCAACTAAGGAGTCTTATGAAGGAAAAGATTCACCCCGACTATCACGAGGTCAATGTGGTCTGCGCTTGCGGCAACACTTTCAAGACGCGATCGACCCATAAGAGCGACCTCCTGCACTTGGACATCTGCTCCAAGTGCCATCCTTTCTTTACGGGCAAACAGAAGTTGGTGGACAGCGCCGGCCGTGTGGAGCGATTCAACCGAAAGTACGCCGGATTCAAAAAGGCTACCCCTGTACCTGCCGGCACGAAGACCACCGCTGGCGCGTAACCGAGAGTTGGCAGGGCCCGGGCATCAAGACGTAGCGCCGGGCTTTAGCCCGGCACTGGAGTTTCCACCGGGGTCTATAGCCCGGCATGTTGTGCCGCCCTCAAGGACGGCGCTACAGGCAATCGCACTCTCCAGTTGTAGCAATCGTACCTAGGGCTTCACACAAATTGGCGTAACGGGAGCAGGATGGCCACAATTCCACCCCTCGATCCCTACATCTGCAAACCGAAAGTTTATCTTGTGGGACGCCAGCAAGTCGCCGACGACGAACTGGCGCGGTTCCTTGCGGACGAGGGCATGGTGTTCTCCACCGACGCGCCCGCGGCCGGTGAGGTGCTGGCGGAAATCGCCGGACGCACCTGCTACATGTCGTTTGGCAAGGGGCGAAAGAGCAATCGCGAGTACCTGGAGAATATCCTTTCTTCCAAGCACGGCAGCGTTTTGGAGCACGCCGTGTGGTGCCTGCTGATCACCGGCGTCAGCCGCGCCCTGACGCACGAACTGGTTCGCCACCGCGCGGGCTTCGGGTATTCGCAACTTTCCCAGCGCTATGTGGATGAGAGCGACGCGCGATATGTGGTGCCGCCGCTTTACCAGGAGAATCCCGAATTGCGGGAGAAGTGGCAGCAGACCATCGAATCTCTGCGGAAGGCATACGACGAACTCGCTGAGGCCACGGCGCAATTCGTTCAGCAGAAGCACCCGGAAATGCCCCCTCGCAACCGGCGGAAGTGGGCCCGCCAAGCGGCCCGCTCGATTCTTCCCAATGCCACCGAAACCAAGATTTTCGTGACCGGAAATTCCCGCGCCTGGAGGCACTTCCTCGAACTGCGCGGCAGCATCCACGCCGACACGGAAATCCGCTTATTGGCGGTGGAGGTCTACCGCGTGTTCAAGAAAGAATCGCCGAATATCTTTCAGGACATCGAGCTCGTGGATGAGCCCGATGGCATGCCTTCCGTCCGCGTCATTCACTCCAAAGTCTAAGCACTCATGCGGTAATCCTGCACTTCCGGCCCGGATGAAAACGAGATGGAAACGCGATGGCTCAGGTCCGCGAGTTCCCGGGCCAGAAGCCGCAGATCGCGCGGCTCGGCGTGCGTTCCCTCGGCCACGACCACCTTCACGTCCGCGTCGTTATTGTACAGATGGGCGCGAATGCCGGCAGCCAGAAGTTTCGCGCTGGCGCTGTCCAAGGCGCCTTCGATCTTCACCTGCGTACTGTGCAAGGCGCGCTCCATGCTTACACGCAGTGATCCGAGTTGTCCGGACCGCAACGCCCAGGGAGTGGTGCGATAGGCATGCCGGACCAATTTGGGATGTTGGAACAGGTTGTGGCGCAGGGTGAAGCCCGTCCAGGCGGCAGCGGCGGGCGCGAGCCACGAGCGCAGGCGGGGCCCCAAAGAGGGTGGGCCGATGGCAGCTCGAACCTCCGCTTCGAGTTGCACTGCGTCCTCGGGCCTCGGGCCAAAGAGCTTGGCCACACGGAAAAGCGGCCAGGCGAAATGAATTTCCTCCACCCAGCGCTCCGCTTTGGCGCGCAGGTAGGGAGAATCGGAATTGTGGTAGCGCTTCCAACCCTGGAACCAAACCTCCACCGATCGCAGGATGGAAGGCCCGTTGACGCGGAAGTCCCTATCGAAGCACTCGCGCTGCAAGTCCTCGATTTCTTCGGCCTGCATCGTGGGATGCACAACCATCGAGGTGAAGCCATCGCAATGGCGGTAATAATGTTCAGGGTTCGCTAACATGTCAGGGCGGAGGCGGCCTTCCCGCATCACGCGCTCATAGAGGGGCGTGCCGTGCGTGGGACCGTAGATAAGGAATTGGCCGTAAGTGGGCCGTAACGACAGGAATTCTTGCATCTCCTCGCGAATGATCTCCGGCGTTTGATAATCGAAGCCCAGAATCATGGAGGACAGCACGGTGATGCCGTGCGAGCGCAATTCCGGAATCAATTCCTCAATAGGTTTGCCCTGCTGTTTGGGGTAGCCCGAGCGCTTCCCTTCGAATCCCACCCAAACGCCGTCCACGCCGGTCTCCAGCAGTTCCTGGGGAGTGTAGCGGCTTAAGGCTTTGACAGAGGCGAAGGCAAAAATGGAGAGAGGCGTGCCGCGCGCCAGCACTAGTTCGCGCATACGGGTGGCGCGGTCTTTGGCGAGCAGGAAATCCTCGTCGAGAATCGCCAAGCTCATGTGCGGATCGACTTCCAAGTAGCGCTCGACAACGCGGAAAATGTCATCGCCGGTGGGAAGCAGGCGAATGTGGCGGCGTTTGAAGTAATGCGACGTGCAGCAGAAATCGCAGCCGTTGGGGCAGCCGAGTCCGGCGAAGATCACGCCGGTGCGGTCCATGGGGATGGAAAAGACCTTCAGGTTCAGCATCACCAAAGGATGGTCGTAAGGCATGGGGCGCGGCGGCTCATTCAGCAGCGCGCGGAAGAAAGCCACGCCCTCGCCGCGGCAGAAGTAGTCGCCGTAGGGGGCTAGCGTGGCGTCATCCAGAACCGTTCCGTAACCGCCGAGTACGATCTTGGCGCGCGGCGCATACTTGCGCACCAGGGCCACCACTTCCTTCATGCGATGGAATAGAACCAGGTTAAAGGAAATGCCAACGTAGTCCGGGCCCTTCTTCAGTTCGCGAATCAATTCGCGATGCGATGGGTATTGGAGCACCACGGCTGGCGCATCGAGGTTGGCGGCAATGTAGTCCAGCCCGTAGGTAAAATTCACCGAACGCGGGCTAAAGACCCCTTGGGAGCGGGTGACTTGTCCGTGCAGAACTTCGTAGCCCACGCTCGGAGCGTCTCCGTGCGCGGGGCCGAGAGGGCGGCAAACACTCGTCAACAGAACTTTGGGACTTTGCGAGGGGCGCTTGACCGGACTTGCGCTTGCTTGCGGTTCTTCTGCGAGCACGCACGGCGCTGCCCCCAATTTAGTTTCCATCCTTGCCTCATCTGCGAGGGCACGAGAGGCCTACAAGTACTGTACCACGCGGCCCCGCTCGGCGGCAGAAAGACTTTGTATCGGATCGTCGGGTCATCGAGCGATCAGGCCATTGTGAGATTTAACGATTTGCGATTTGTGATTGCTTTCCCGGACGCTACTTTAGCCGGCCCGCTGGCCGCTCGCTCGCCGGGGCTTCGGCCGGCTCTTGCCCTGGAGATTGAGCGCCACGGCAGCGCGGATGAGGTCCTTCAAGGCCGCCTCATCGACCTTGTCGCCTTCGTGGATGTCGATGGCGCGCCTGGCATTCCCCTCGAGGCTGGAATTGAATAGACCTGAAGGGTCCTCGAGCGCAGCTCCCTTGGCAAAGGTCATCTTGACGGCGTTCTTGTACGTCTCTCCCGTGCAGACGATGCCGCCGCGGGACCAGACCGGTGTTCCGGGGTTCGTGGGTTTCACCCACTTCCACTCCTCGACGATCTCAGGGTCTGCCGCGCGTATTATGGCGCGCACTCTCGCGAGCGCCTTCCCGCGCCAGTCGCCAAGTTCCTTGATCTTCTTGTCGATTAATGCCGAAGCGGATTCCTCGGGCCTTTTCATGTACACCTCCAACTCTCGCACCTAATTTAGCCGCGCTCAGCGCAGCCTGCAACCCCCGCAGGTGGAAGCCTCTTCTGGTTCGGTAGCGGTTCGGAACCGGGTACCGCAGACGTTGGCTACAGGTTAGCCCAGTGGTAGCGCAAAGGTGGACGATGTCCAGCCCTCCGCTGCGGCCCTTAAATCGTGGGCGCCGAACCCCAATGCGGGCATCACGCGATGCGAGGGTTTGAAAATGCCAAATCGAAGAGCCGCTGAGGAGCGCAAAGTACGCGCACCTCATCGCTACGCCAAAACGACCTCTGCGGTACCCGGCACATGGCAGCCCAGTCGTAGCGCAGAGGTGGACGATGTCCAGTCTTCCGCTGCGGCCCTTAAATCGTGGGCACAGAGCCCCCCATGTGGGCATGACGTGATACGAGGATTTGAAAACCCCAAGTCGAAGAGCCGCTGAGGAGCGCAAAGGACGCGCACCTCATCGCTACGCCAAAACGACCTCTGCGGTACCCGGTGCGCCAGCCCCGCACAATGTCGCTACCCCGCTTAACATTTCTTTGTACACCGGCCAACGGCACAGAAGTGCGTCACGGCGGCGTTTCAGGGTCTGCCGCGAGACGATCTTCTTTCGTTCTTCGCAAGCAATTTTACAAGACAGCATGAACTTGCTCGATCACCGAGCGCCAATCCTGTGGTTGCGGCTGCCGAAACAGGCGCATGGTGGGGTACCACGGGCTATCCTTGCGGTGCAGAAGCCAGCGCCAGTCTGCGGCAAACGGCAGGAGGAGCCAAACCGGAACGCCGAGAGCCGCAGCCAGATGGGCAGTCGAGTTGTCGATCGTGATTACCAGGTCCATCGCGGCAATCTGGGCGGCGAACAGGTCCATATCGGTGAGCTGATCGACTTGCCGGTCGATGAGAAGCAGTGCTCCAGCGGCCGCGGCTTGCTCTTCCAGATCGCTGTGATCGCCGTATTGCAGACTCACCCAGCGGATCTCTGAGTGGACGAACAGCGGTGCAAACAGCGATAAATCCATGCTTCGGAGGCGTCCGGTCCTCTTGTTCCGCGTATACCAAGCCAATCCAGCGACTCGCCTGCCGTCGGAGTATTGATTCCGAAACTTCGTGCGCTGTGCAGGGTCGGCGACGAGATACGGAGACGACGTGACGGCAAACGCATCTGCTGTGCGGCGGAACAATCCGGGAAGGCTGCCGCTGGGCAGATGTGCAGCAAACTCGATCGTGTCACCGGCCCCGCGTGAGACGATGTCCACGCCGGAAAACGAGCGTGCGTAGAGCGGCTTCAGGCGAGAGTCGCATTCGACGATGCAATGGTTTCCGCTCCGCAATACGTCCGGCAAGAGTCCGGCGAACATGATCTCATCGCCTATCCCTTGTTCACCCCAAATGAAGAGATTCCCGGAAGGCAGTCTCTCACCTTTCCAAAGCGGTTCGCGATAGAAGCGGCGGGGCGTATCGTGGAAGTCGGTCTTCCATCGCCGTTCATATTGCGGCCAGCCGCGGGAGAATTCTCCTCGTTGAACCTCGGCCAATGCGATGGAGAATGCGGTGTCGTCGTTGTTGGGATCAAGTTCCAAAGCTCTTTGGTACCGGGACAAAGCTCCTTCTACGTCGCCTTGATCCTGCAAGAACTTTCCCAAATTGTAATGCGCCCCGGCGTAAAGTGGGTTGAGCTTCAAAGCTTTCAGATAGCATCGTTCGGCCTCCTGGGAATTGCCCTGCTCCTGCAATGCGTTTCCCAGGTTGACGTGGGCCTTTGGGCTGTTGGGGTGAAGTGCCAGCGAATGCTGGTAGTTCTCCACCGCTTCCGCCAAGGCTCCCTTTTCCCGAAGCACGTTACCAAGATTGACGTAAGCTTCGGAACAGTGTGGCGCCAGAGAAATTGACTGCCGGTATGATTGCAACGCCTCAGTGAGTCGGCCCTGCGCCCGAAGAGCGTTGCCGAGGTTCAAGTAATAGGACGCTCCTTGGGGATGGATTGCGATGGCTTTGCCGATCAATTCGACAGCTTCCTCGTAACGCCTACCCTGATAGGCGATGACTCCCAGCAAATGCAGTGCGTCGGCATGATGCGGATTGATATCGAGGATTTTCCGGTAGAGATCTTCGGCATCGTTCCGCCGGCCGGCTTGATGATGCTGAAGCGCTTTTGCCAGCATTGCCTGGATGGGCGACAGTTGCCCTTTCCCTGACGCTGAGCCAGGCTGCTTGGGAGAATTGATTCTACGATGCTTCACAGTCTGAGAGTTCCTACTTCGTTGCAGCACGACCCGTGCCGATCCCAGCCAAAAATGCGGCGCTGCCGTGCAGCATCTGCCGCACGGCGTCATGGATGCGCGCGATTGCGTTGCGCCGGTACCGGGGAGGGAAGGAATACCTTCTTCCCGCCGCGCTTCGGGTTTACGGGCCGGTAGTGCGCCGTTAGTCGAACGGCTCGCGTTGGCCTGTACTGCGGACGTCTCGGCTTCAGCGTTGGTGGACAAACCAGCAGGTAGCGAGGAGGTGCGCGCTCTTCGGCGCTCCTCCGCGGCTCTTCCAACGGAAGTGCCAATCACCACCGGGGCACGCCCGCACGAACCCGCATGGAATTGGAGAACGGCGGCAAAGAAGCGCAGAATGCACGCACCTTTGCGCTACCCCGCTTCGCGGCGAAAACGATTAGCCGATGGGGGTCGGGGTTTCACCCCCACATCGTCGGCCCAATTGGCCGTCTGCTTCACGTAGATATGCTTCGAGTTCGTAGCGCGGACCGCCGCCTTTGCGGTCCGCGTCTTTTCTCGCCATGATGTTACAAACCGTTGTAGTGTAGCGCCGTATCAGAGTTGCGGCGTCCTTTTCCACGATGTTTCTTCATCAGTGTGCACCTGCTTCCGCGGCGTACAAAGTTGATGGAGGAAAAACCGCGGACCGCAACCCCGGCGGTCCGCGCTACCCGCTGTTGGCCCGCGCCTTCAACCGAGCCCGCGCTTTGCACCGTTTCGATTTGACCTTCACCTCAATCCGGTGCGCGCACGGTTGGTCGGCCACCCCCAGGATTGGCGATGGTCGAGCTTTAACAAATATGCAGCCATGCGCCCCGAGGGACAACGACATCTCTGCGGCTGGACCATCGACCGCGTGCGAATCCCCGCCAACCCGCTGACTCGACTTTGAGAACCACCACGACTCCCCTTCCGGATGAGGAAGAGACGCGGACCGCAAAAGCGGCGGTCCGCGCTACGGAATCCCCCGCGACCGGGCGGCGACATCCGTTCCGTCTGATACTGAAGCGGCAAAAAACGCGCGAAGGTTCTCAAGGGTGGAACAACGCCGCAAGATCGCGGCGGCCATGTACCACGCGCATGACGCACACCCCCGGTTCCGTGATGCGATAAAAGATGAGGTACTCGCCCGTGGGAAAGCTGCGGTAGGACGGCCGCAACTCGTCGCGGTGGCGGCCCGCTCGAGGGTTTTCTCCCAGTATTTGGAGGTGGTGGATGAGCAGGTCAATGAAGCGGTCCGTCGACGGCTCGTCGTCTTCCGCGATGCGCTGCCAGATTTCGAGCAGGTCACGCCGGGCGTGCCGGGTGAGGCGATAGGTAGCCATTAGGGCTGCTGGCGCCGGCGCAGGTCTCGCGCCTCGCGCTTCAGCTCCTCGGCCAGCCGGGGCAGGGTGGCGTCCGTGTAGTCGGTGTAGCGTCCGGCGTCCAGATCGGCCTGCGCGGCGTCGAGGGTCGCCAGCAACTCCACCCGCACCCGCTCGCGTTCCTCCCAGCGGGCCATGGCGTCACGCACCGCGGCTTCCGCGCTGGGATAACGGCCGCTCGCCACAGCTTGGCGGATGAAAGCTTCCTGGTC
>JBKQVI010000331.1:0-8183 GCA_052139985.1 Terriglobia bacterium | reverse complement strand
GGTCTCGACCATTTCTCCGGCTTCGCGCCTGCCCCCACCCCTACCATAAAGCCGGAGAAATGCGACTTCCCCCTCGCCTCCGCTGTCTGCTACGCAACCGCCTGAGCCCCAAAGGGCCAAAGGCCAGAGAGCCGCCCTTTAGGGCGGCACCTCGAGTTTCTACATTTGTGCGACGGCAAGGTTAGATGAAGAGACGATGCGAGGCGCTAATTTCCATCCCTCGCCCTTTTGGGGGAGAGGGTGGCTCGCATCCGGCGTTCTCATCAGCCGGGGCGGGAAGGGTGAGGGGGTCGAAACCGTGAGTTCTCCACCTCCTTACCGGAAGACGCGCTTCCTCGCACGCACGACGGGACAGATTGATAAAGCCCGTGAGCTTCGTCGCTCGTCCACGGAAGCGGAACAAGCCGCGTGGTCTTTACTTCGCAAGTTGAAGTTAAAGGGATTTCGGTTCCGCCGCCAGCATCCGGTGGGACCGTACCTTGCCGACTTCTGTTGCCGGGAGCGGCGCCTTATAGTCGAGCTTGACGGCAGTGTGCATGGGCAGCCGAGCCAGGCGAGCAGAGATGCGCAACGGGACGCGTACTTGAAAGCCCGCGGATATACCGTGCTGCGAATTTCCAACGGCAGGGTTATCGAAGCGCCGGAGCTGTTTGTGGAAAAAGTGGTGGCCATGGGGTGGTCGCTATCGGAGGCGTTGAGTTGAGCACGCTCGGTATTGGACCCCCTCACCCGTCCCGCCCCCGCTGGTGAAGGCGCGGGTTGCGGTCCACCCTCTCCCCCAGGGGGGCGAGGGATTAGATTATTGTTGGAGCGCTTCGAAATGTAGAAACTCCAGGAGCCACCCTTTAGGGCGGCACATGCCGGGCTAAAGCCCGGCTCTACAACAAGCTACAACGAGTTGGCGTTCATCGCAGAAGTCACCGTATTCTCTCGGCGCAACACTAGTTGGTTGGAGGGCGGGTCGCCAAGCGCAGAATGTGGCCGACAATCGAACCGGCCGGCTCACGACCTACTTTTGCCTTTCATAGGCGATAGACGGACTCGATCACCAAATAGGCGGGACCCGCAAACGCGAGGATGGTACGCCGGTAAAGTGTAGCGGTGAGGCAGAGGTGTAATGCCCCACGATCAGGAAAGCACCGGCGGTTATCGTGCTGGAGCCCAGAGCATCGTACTGATAGGCTTGTTGTAGGCGAAGTTGATCCGCGCGGGGGTAAATACCCCAGACCAGCGCAAAACTCTGCGCCAGGTCGAGACGGTGCGTAAAGTCTTCCACGGCCTTTTGCCGATCCGGGGTGCGCGGGCGGGTGTACTCCTGGCTCGAAACCCCATCTTGCGGGTCCCACGGCCGCAGACAATATCGATATTCGTAGCCTCCCTCAGTCGTCTCCTCCACGCGCATCAGTTCGTACAATCGATCGCCATACTTTATGGCCGACCCGGGGTGCTCCGGACGTACGAAGTCTCCGGCGGAGTGCGGGACCCAATCCTCCTTGGGCAAGACGGTGTAGATCCAAAGGCTGGCTCCATTTCCGCCCGCAGCGGGGATAACGCGATCTGGAAAGAACTCAAGCTTTGCCAAGAGGCTCACTATGGAGTGCAACACCGAGTCGCCTCGATATGGAGTGCGGGAGCTTGCTCCCGCACTCCAAATTCGCCCAGATCGCCATGATCCCCTTATCTTACAGTTGCGGGACTTTGACGTACCCCTGGAGACTGCGCGAAGCGCCCTTGGACTGCGGCGCTGGTAGTTTCATGACAGCGGGTCGGCGGTGAGGCCAAACCACGGTTTACGGGGCGGTCGCGCGAGCGATCGCCAAAGAACGCGCGTCGCTCCAGTCTTGGCGGGGTTCCGCCGCCGCGCGGGCAAAGGTCCAAAGTCGAATCCGCTCGGCGTCCACGGCGAGCAAGCCGGCCATGCGAGAGATTAATCCGCGGGGGTCTGAGCGCAGCCTCTCCTCACAATTGAAGAGGTGTTGGGTCGCATCGTAGGCAGGATCCCCGACAAACGGCTTCGGGTCAATTACGAGCCAGGGCATGCGTTCTGACTCGAGGACGTTGCCGGCATGCAGATCGGTGGCCAGCAAAACCTCGGTGGGCGTCGTGCGTGGCAATTCTTCGAACAGGGCCAGGCCTTCGCGGACCAGCCCCGGGTCGGACCACTGCGTCCGGTCGCGCAGGGTCGCCTCACTCCAATACTTCAGCATCATGGAAAGAGGCCGAAACGGGTGCGGCGCCGGTGGCAAGCGCCATAGGCGCCGCAGCAGTCCCGCGATCACCAAATCCTGTTCCGGTTCCGGGCTCGCGCGCAGCCCCGTGCCAGGCTGGCAACGCTCGATGAGCATGGCGCCCAGAGAATCGTCGGCCTCCAGTAGTCGCACCGTCGGCTCTCCGTCCCAGAAGCGCAGCCCTTGGATTTCGTGTTCTCCCTCCATGTGCGGCATGCCCAGCTTGAGCACGGCGTCGGAGCCGTCCGCGCGTGTTACCGGAGCCACCCACGCGCAACTGACCTCGCGAGTGTCGATGGGTGCGCCGACCGTCAGCGACCACTGCCGCTCGAGGCTACCCAGGGTCTCGGGGAGCTGCTCCAGCCACGCCGCGGCTTGGGGAGTCTGGCGGCAGCTTGCGCGAAGCCGGTCCGGGATTTTCCATGCCATGTTCTGAGGGTATCGTATAAGGAAGAGGAGTCAAGCACAGAGACAGGTCATTGCTTGGTAGTGTCTAATTTGATTGTAGCGCCGCCATCTTGGCGGCTCCTGTGCCGGCTGGAAGCTGGCGCTACGGCCGAATTAGGACAGCACCCCTTACTTGCGGTCGAGCCCGCGGCCGTAGTCAGGCGGGAAACGCTTGTCGATCTACCCGCAAGCGACGCCATCCACCGGTCAGACCTGTTCGCGGGGATCACCGTGGATTCGAATCCAGTCGAGAAAGGCCGCTATGACTTTGGGGTCGAACCGGGTGCCAGAGCCACGCCGTAATTCGGCAACGGCATCGTCGAAGGTAAGCGCACTCTTGTAAGGAACGTCGGAAATCATTCCTTGGAAGCTCTCCGACACCGCCACGATTCGCGCTCCCAATGGAATCCTGTCGCCGGCTAGCCCGTCCGGGTAACCCGTTCCGTCGTATCGCTCGTGGTGATGACGCACGATGCACCCAATCTCTTTCACTCCAAGAGGTTCGAGCATCTTCTCGCCCCGAGCCGAATGGCTCTTCATAATCTCGAATTCTTCCGCCGTCAGGGACGAAGGCTTGTTGAGCACCTGCAAAGGCACGCCAAGCTTGCCGACATCGTGAACGAGGCCCGCCAGACGCACTTCTTCGATTTCAGCCTGGGATAGTCCCATGTGCCTGGCAATCTGAATTGCCACCCAGGAAACCTCCTGAGAGTGGCCTCGCGGATACGCGCTATTGGCTTCAACCAAAAAACCGAAAGTGGGAGGCAGCCCCAGAAGCGGCTTAATCCGCTCGAACCGGCTGCGGTACTTCCTGACGGTGTGCGAGCCCGTGGGAAACATCTTTTTCGCCACCACTCCCCCGTAAGGCTCTTGCAGAGATTCCCGATCGTGTTGCGCAACACCGGCCGTGTCGCCCAGCGAACCCATCTGCCACGCTGGCGGGCCAAGCTCGTTTGCGTACGGCTCCCGTTGCCGCCGCGCGGCGATCATGACTGCTGCCAGCAAGAGGATTGAAACGACGACTACCAAATTAATCCAGGCCATACCCTTCTCCCTTTGCCGTCACGGGCGTTGACGGCGCGAGCCTCCCCATCCTCCGCAAGGAGGAGCCAGGATTTTATCTACGCGTATTCAAGTATTCAATAGTACTAAGGTAAGGCGCCGAAGCTGTCGTTATTTGCCCCTTGATGCAGGCGCTTCGCCAGAGTGGGAGGCGGCAGGAGGTAACAGGAGGTAGCGCAGCGCGGCGGAGCCGGATGTAAGTGGTTGTTGGCCGACAAAGTGACCCCTCATCTGGCGGTGCAGGGCCGCCTCTCCCGCGGGAGAAGGTGCTGAGGTACGAAGCGGATGAGGGATTCCTTGGATCGAAGTCGCGACCTCCAGCACGTGCTCCAAAATGTTTGCTAAACAAGAAACTACGAGCTTGCAATGCAGAGATATTTGGCTCCCAGACGAATTCCCCCGCCGCACTTTCTCGTTGCCCGGCGCCAAACAGGTCGAGATTCCGGGTTTAAGTTCCGCCGAGGAAAGCAAACTGGGCTTACCTCGGCGCTACCGCCTTTCCTCTTGTGCGCCGGTCAAGCGCACATCCTGGACGTACTGGCCAATCTGTAAGTGAGCGTCGGCAGCGGTGGTGACGGCCTGCCCGTTGAAGCGCAGGTTCTCGATCGTGACGCCGCGGACGTCGTGAGTGGCGTCGAATCCGGTGAACGCGGAGGGCGGCAGCGTCTTCCCGGTCACGGAGATGTCTTTGAAGACAATGTCGCGCACGATTCCTTGCTCCTTGTCCTGCGTGATGGCGGTGGGGTGAATCACCATCACCAGCAGATTCGGCAGGTAATCCGCCCGGCCGGGAAGTGTAGCGCATCCTCCGCAGGCGCCCGCGGGACGGGTAGCGTCAGGGTTGTACTTTTGCTCGAGCCGCTCCTGAATGGTCGGCACAGGGTTTGAGTCATCCACCTCTACACGGATGTTCTCAAAGCGGATGTCGTGGATCGCCGCCCGGTCGCTGTGCTGGATATCCAGGGCAATGTGCGTGTTGCGGATGATATCGATATCGCGAAACACCACGTCGGCCATCTCCGGCGCCGAGGTTTCCGCGCCGATTTCGAGAGCCCTGCCCCAGTCGCACCAGATCACCAGTCCGCTGATGCGCAGGTTTCGCTCCGGCTGGTTGTCATAACTTTTGCCGGGCAGGGGCCGCGCGCCTCCCGAATCGCCCTTGACCCCCTTGAGCACCATGGAGTCGTCGAAAGAGCGGATAAAGCAGTTTCGGATCGTTACATTCTGAGTATTGCACATATCCATGCCGTCAGTGTTATAACGCCAGAAGCCGATCAGCTTGACGTCGGAAATCTCGAGGTTCCGCGACCCGAAGGCGCTGAGGCCGTAGAGGTCCGAGTCGCGCAGGATGACCCCGTCGATCTTGACGTCCGCGCAGTCCTCGAGATGAACGGAACCGCCGCCCACGTCGCGCGCGAACTCGCTGGTGTCGATGATGCCGCGCCCGAGGATGCGGACGCCGTGCACGCCCCGCCCCTCGATGGCTGTGTAGACCACCGCTCCCCCGGCTATGTAAACCGTCTGGCCGCTCTTGAGCAATATCCTGGCGGGCCGGTGCACGCCGGGTCCGAAGTACAGCACATTCGGGTCATTCGACTGCGGAGGCGCGGCTTCCGGTGCGTCCGCAAACAAGTGCAGCGCGTGGTGCGTGCCGTCAATCTCCACGGTCACCTGCCCCGGCCGCGAAAGCTCGAACGCGATGCGGGAGCCCTTCGTCACCGGTTGGATTCCGCGCGAACTGGGCCGCACTACAACAGACCGGAAGGCGCGCGCCACCGTCACCTCCACGCGGACCGGGCCGGACATTTCCCAGTAGGCAAAGCCCGCAAACTCCGTCTGGTCGAGCGGCCGCTGATAGCCCGGCCACCCCTGGTTGAACGGCATGGCCGAGACGCGGCAGATGTACACCGGCACCGCTTGCCCGTTGACGCGCAGCGTGTAGTCCGGGAAAAGCTTCTCTTCACGCGGCGCAGGCCATGTGACCACGCCAGGGGCGTCGCTCTGTTCAGGGCGAGCTGTTCCACCCTGCAAATTGGGAGCTGAACCCACCGCCACCGCCAGCCCAATTCCGGCCAATAGAAGATACCTTCCGAGTTTCATCCGCCACCTTCTTATCATGACGTCTTCAACAGCATCGTACCGCGGACCCGCGCTTCAAGGTCCGCGGCCTTTCAACCTTCGGATGGGCGTGTGTGCATCGAGCGTCGTAGCGCGGACCTGCGCTTCAAGGTCCGCGTCTCTTCCGACGTTCAGAAGCGCACTCCCCTCCGCGGGCAGCCGCATGCAGTCGATGCGCGGTCCGCAGTTGGTAGCGCAGACGTAGCCGCCGTTTGGCTTCGTCTGCGGCCTTTCGTCATTGCCCATTAATGAACATATCAATGTTGCTATTCGTTGTTGCCATGTTAAGTACCGCTGTAAATGCGGTGATAGAAGGGCATGGCGCAGAAGAGTATACCCCCGGATGGCGTGGGCTGGGAGAGAAGGGCCCTTCGGGATCAGCCACCAAACGGCGGGTGCGCCAGCCGGCGTGAATTCGAAACCCGATCCTGGCGTCGGGTTCTGCGTGAAGGAGGCCACTCCCAATCCCCTTCACGGGGTTTAGGCTTATAATGGGGGACACTTGGGAGGGTCTTTCCTTGAAGCCCTGGCTCCTCGCGTTAATGGTTCTTGGGAGTGCCCGCGCGCTTATGACGCAGGCCCAGACGGTAAAACTGAAGCCTCCCTTGCAGCCAGCAGAAGCTCTTTCTGTTACCGACATTACGGTACCAGACCTTCCTGTCACCAATGGAACCGTGGTTGTGGACGCCCTTATAACCGAAGCTGGAAAAGTTGAGCGGGTTGAGGTCCGCCGGGATATCGCCAACTTTACCGAACTGGCGGTCCACGCGGTAGAAGAATGGAAGTTTTCTCCGGCGACATTGGCGGGCAAACCTGTTGCTTCGCGAGTGCCTGTGGCGGTTACATTCCGTCCGCCTGTGTCGTATGCCGATCCCGTTCCCCTTCCGACGTTGATCCCCCAAAGCGAGACAGCAATCCAGGCAGAGTTCCAACCGGCGGAAGTGATTCATGCCGCGTTCCCGAACTATCCAGCCAACACGGTTGTTGTCGGGACTGTCGTGCTTGAAGTTACCTTGAGCGCAACGGGAAAGGTGGGAGAGATCAAGGTGCTTCGCGACCTTCCCCCTTTAACCGAAGAAGCCAAGGCCGCCGCGGGGGACTGGCGATTCATGCCCGCTACCTTCAACGGCGAGCCGGTCCGATCGAAGATCATTCTCGCGTTTGTGTTCACCGCGATATTCTCTCAGTCCTGACCCTGAGGGTGTTCGAGGCTTCAATCCCAAATTGCACATGCATTAACGGGGGAGTCGTGATGGTAAGAGATGCGAAGCAGGGTCCTACCATGAAGCGATTGCTTCTTGCTTTGACGGTTCTTGGAAGTGCCCACGTCGGCCGGCGCAGACACTCGCCGTTTAGTGTCTGCGATCCCGAATGGGCGGCCCCCATGCCGTCGAGAGTATACTCTCCCGCGCCGTGCCCTTCTACCACCGCAGTGACAGTCCAGCAAAAGCCGCGGACCTTGACCCGCAGGTCCGCGCTACGAACTCCCAACCGCAGGGGCCTGCGCTGCCTGCTTTTAATGTTAGAGATTTCGAGCGACAGGCTGTAAATTAAGCGCAGCCGCAAATTCGACGGCGCGACATGCTCCTCCCCATTCTTCTTCTCGCTGCAGCAGTACTGCTGATGTTCTGGAACTTCTCCAATTGGCGCAGATTCGAGAGAGAGTATTCATTTCATGGTTCCTTCCGGGGCAACCGCTACGAATGCCTTGCTGGGGGCCTCAATTCGGAGGATCGCGTGCTGTGTGTGGCGGGCGCAGATCGATCCGGGATTTACTTTTTGCCTCACCCCAAACCTCCCAGGCGATTCTGGAATTCCCGGCGCCCGGTTTTCAAGAAATCGCTTTTGATTCCCTGGGAAGATATGAGTTATTGTTCAAAAAGAGTGCTTTTCAAAGACTGCATTTGGTTCGATCTCTCTCCCCGAAAGATCTGGATTCATGTCCCAAAGGAGATTGGCGAAGAGTTGCTGGCGGACGCTCATCGAGAAATCCCCACCTAAACATCCCTTTCTGCCGGAAGCGGACACCCAACGGCGGGTGTGCGCGCCAGCCCGCGTTCATCATTCGGAAGAGCCGCGGAGGAAGGTGAACTGCGCCTACCTCCGCGCGGTAGTGGTGTCATTTGGAAGTGGTACGGGCGTCCCGCCCGTGAACGGTCAGGGCCAAGATGGCCGTGCCACAGCAAATGACACTACGATCCTCCGCCCCTGATCCTCACGTAATTTTGAGAAAGGGCGAAAGAAATCTCTCTGGGGGCGCATTTTTTTCTTGACATGTTATAGATATTATATAAATAATATCTCGATGCCTGCACGCATTCCCACGCA
>JBKQVI010000330.1:0-9188 GCA_052139985.1 Terriglobia bacterium | reverse complement strand
CGCAGTACAACTCCAACTCTCCGCCTGCTCCATCGGGGAAAGATACCGCATCGCGACGGGATTGTCCAGAAGAAGTTACAAATATCTAAGGCTTATAGCGCTTGGGGAATTGAACAAATTCACCCTGGGTCTTCGGGTCACGCGCTTGGAATGGAAACTCCGCTAGCGTATAATCAATTCCTTAGGGCGACAGTGAAAAATCCTGCCCATTGGTTGAAAATCTATGTCTGCTCGAACTTTATACGAAAAAATCTGGGAAGCTCACGTCGTTGCCGAGGAGCCAGGCCAGCCGGCCGTCATCTATATTGACCGCCACCTTGTGCACGAGGCCACATCGCCACAGGCTTTTTCCGGCCTCAAAGTGGCGGGGCGCAAAGTGCGCCGGCCAGACCTGACGTTCGCCGTCATGGACCACTCCGTGCCCACTAAGAACCGCCATCTGCCCATGGTGGATGAGGTTGGCGCGGCGCAGATGGCTGCCCTGGCGCGCAACTGCACCGAGAACGGAATCCTGTTTTTTGACATGCACAGTCCCAATCAAGGCATCGTGCACGTTATCGGGCCGGAACTCGGAATTACGCAGCCCGGCCAGACGATTGTTTGCGGCGACAGCCACACCTCCACTCACGGAGCCCTGGGCGCTCTGGCCTTTGGCATTGGCACCAGCGAGGTTGAGCACGTATTGGCCACGCAGTGCATGGTGCAATTCAAATCGAAAACCATGCTCGTGCGGGTTGACGGCAAGCGCTCGCCCGGCGTCACCGCCAAAGACATCATTCTGGCTATCATCGGCAAGATTGGCATTTCCGGCGGCAACGGCCATGTGATCGAATTCGGGGGCGAGGCGATTCGCCACCTTTCTCTGGATGGCCGCATGACGGTGTGCAATATGTCGATTGAAGGCGGCGCGCGGGCCGGCATGGTGGCGCCCGACGACACGACGTTTGCCTATATGGAAGGCCGGCCGTTTGTTCCGCGCGGCAAGGATTTTACCGCCGCCGTGGAGCGTTGGAAGACTCTCCCCACCGACGCGGGCGCAACTTACGACCGCACCGTCACGCTCAACGCCGCAGAGATCGCGCCGCAGGTTACCTGGGGCACCAACCCCGGCATGGTGGCGGACATTACCGGAAGCATTCCCGATCCGAACTCTTTTGCGGATTCCGTGGACCGCCAGGCCGTGACCCGCGCACTTCAGTATATGGCGCTCGAGCCCGGAATGCGGATCACGGATATTCCGCTGGACCGCATCTTTATCGGCTCCTGCACCAACGCCCGCCTGGAAGACCTTCGCCTGGCGGCGCGCGTCGTGGCGGGCAAACACGTGGCGAAGTCGCTGAAGGAAGCGCTGGTGGTTCCCGGCTCGATGCAAGTGAAGGCGCAGGCGGAGAAGGAAGGTCTGGACAAGATTTTCCTCGACGCCGGCTTTGAGTGGCGGGACGCCGGTTGCAGCATGTGCCTGGCGATGAATCCCGACGTGCTCCCCGCGGGTGAACACAGCGCCTCAACCTCGAACCGCAATTTCGAAGGCCGCCAAGGCAAAGGCAGCCGCACCCATCTGGTCAGTCCCATGATGGCCGCCGCAGCGGCGATTGAAGGCCACTTTGTGGATATTCGAAAGTGGGGGGTTGGACAAGCGGAGTGAGAGAAATTCTGAATTGTGAATTCTGAATGCTGAAAGCGGCCCTCGTAATAACTCCGCGGATCAAGGATGAGCGGCTCCGGATTGCGTGATCGCGATGAAACTAGCGGAAGTCTTCAAACAAAGGGCGCTTTTTTCGGAGATAAGGCGAAAACTAACCGCTGCGATCGAAGCAGGCAAGATTACAAAAGAGACCGATGCATCAGCCGCTCTTCGCGTCGTACTTGACTCTCTCGATGTGGTCGAACTCGTGATGGTACTAGAGGAACAAGGCGAGGGAGACGACTTTTCAGCGTGCAATGTTGGCGAACTCTTGTGGCGTCTTGATCGATTGGATCGGGAGTACGAAGCAGGACACAGAAAGTAAATACCGAGATTAACGCTGGATGGGACGCTGACAAGGGACGAAGGACCAAGGACGGAGTTTTATGCAACCTTTTACTAAGCACACGGGGCTAGTCGCACCGCTCGATCGCGTGAACGTTGACACGGACCAGATTATACCCAAGCAATTCATCAAGTGGCTCACACGGGAAGGTTATGGCCGCAAGCTCTTTCTTGATTGGCGCTACCTTGCCGACGGCGAGACGCCTAACCCGGAGTTTGTGCTTAACGCGCCGCGCTACCAGGGCGCATCGGTGTTGGTCGCTCGCGCCAACTTCGGCTGCGGCTCCAGCCGCGAACACGCGCCGTGGGCGCTTCTTGATTATGGCTTTCGCGCCATCCTGGCGCCGAGCTTTGCCGACATCTTCTTTAACAATTGCTCGAAGAACGGTATTCTCGCCGTGATCCTGACCGACACGCAGATTGACGAAATCTTCCGCCGCGTCGCCGCCACCGAAGGCTATCGCCTGACGGTTGACCTTGAGACTCAAACTGTCAGCGACGACGCCGGGCTTCGTTTCGAGTTCAGCATCGATCCTTTCCGCCGGGAGTGCCTGCTGAACGGCTGGGACGACATCGGCCTCACCATGCGCATCGCCGACCGCATCACGGCCTACGAACAATCCCATCATCCGGGAGCTACGATGTATTCGCCCGTGGACGCGAGTGCCGGCAAAACAAGCTAGTTTTGCGTTTGGGAAATGCATTTATCTGTAGAGCCGCTCGTAGGGTGACACATGCTGGGTCAAAGAGATCGCGGAAAAACGTCCCAATGCTGTCATCCTGAGCCCCGATGCACTTCATCGGGGCGAAGGACCTCGGTAGTTCGCCGGGCGCACAAAAAAACGAACTACAGGGGTTCTTCGCCCAAACGGCGGGCTCAGAATGACAGTGCCACGCGTTTTTTCCGCATTTTCCACACGCAACACCGGGCCACATGCGACAGTAAAATAACCTTCGCGACCGAAGTGCGAGGCTCCATGCGCAAACTGATACCGTTCGTTCTGGGCGCCATGCTCATCGCGGTGAACCTCTCGATGGGCGGGGCACAAAAAATCCAGGTTGGTGAACCCGCACCCGACTTCACAGTTCCTTCCTTGGACGGCAAGACTACCTACCGGCTCAGCGACTTCCGCGGCCATCGCGTGCTGGTCTTCAACTGGGCCTCGTGGTGAGTGTGCCGCGAGCAACTGCCGGTCTGGCAGAAATTCTACGAAAAGCATCATCACGAGAATTTCGAAATCTTCTCGATCTCCATGGACACCCAGGGAGCGGACGTCGCGCGGCGCTTTACCGAGGCGGCGGGCGTAACCTTCCCTTCCGCGGTCGATCGCGCCCAGGGTTTGTGGGATCTTTACGGCTTTCCTGTGGTCCCGAACGGCTTCTTTGTTGACGAGCAGGGCATCCTTCGCTACGTAAAGATCGGCGAGTTCGACGCGCGGAATCCCGCGGACGCAGCAGCTATCGAACGCCTCCTCTCCGTGCCGAGTCGTCAGCAGGCGGTGCTGCCGGCGAGCGATTACGCGCGCCCGCAGGAAGAGGCGCTCCAGCAGGCGGAGGAAGCGGCAAAGGGCGACCCAACGAATCTGGACCTTCGCCTGACGTTGGCAGAACGTCTGGTGGAGAACAAACAGGATGACCGCGCGCGGCGCGAGTTCCAGTCCGTGCTCGAGGTGGATCCCAAGTCCACCCGGGCGCTGGTGGGACTCGCCACAGCGTACCTGGATATGGGACAAAAACAGAAAGCACTCACCGCCCTCCAGCAGGCTGCCGCCCTCGATCCGAATAACTGGATCATTCATAAACAAATCTGGGCCATCGAACACCCGGAACAGTTCTATCCCGCGATAAACCCTGAGTGGCAGCGCGAAAGGCTGAAGGAGGAGGGGAACAAGTAGCCTGTTGGCCGCTTCTCCCCCTCTGCCGCTACGGATCAATTTTCGAATTCGGGCCTTCGCGCTGAAAACGTTCCTGGAGTTCCGCGGTGCGGTGGGTCGGTTCCCGGGTGACGCTGCGGCACGAATGAGCGCGCTGCTTCGATCCTTTGCCTCGTTTGCTAAAGTTCTTGCGAGATCCTCCGAAACTCCACCAAAGTTGCGATTCCCGTTCCATAGGGCAGGTTCGTCGGCTTGAACGTCTTAACTAAGACAACTTTCTCAAAATGATCTTGGCGAGAAGCCCTGGATTTAAAGGTATAGTGGTGCAGATTTGGATTCTTGAAATTCTTTCTTTGCGGTGAACCGATGATTGTCATGAAATTTGGAGGCAGTTCAGTTAAAGATGCCGTGTCCATCGACCGCGTGATCAAAATCATCCAGGAGCACTTGCCACTGGGTCCGGTGGTCGTTGTTTCCGCCATGGGCAAGACCACGCGGAACCTGCTCGGCGCGGGGGCATTGGCCTCGGAAGGGAAAATCGGCGAGGCTCTTGGCCAGTTGGCCGCCATTGAAGCGTATCATCGTGCCGAACTCTCGCAGTTGGTCGAAGATCGCAAAAACGCTCCGGTGTTCTCCCTTATGGCGGCATATTTCGGCGAAATGCATGACCTGGTAAAAGGCCTTGCCATTTTGAAGGAGTTTTCTCCACGCAGCCAGGATGCCATGGCTGCCTACGGTGAGCTGCTTTCATCGGCCATCCTGGCCGCGGCCCTCGAGTCCCGCGGGGTGAAGGCGCAACTGCTCGATTCCCGCACGCTCATGATTACCGACGATCGCTTCACCGGCGCGGAGCCGATCGAGGAAACCGCTCAAGCGCGAATGCGTGCCGCTTTGCTCCCCGAGCTGGAGCGGGGCCGCACGCCGGTGATGCAAGGGTATATCGGGGCGACCCTGGCGGGGGCGACGACCACCCTGGGTTTTGAGGGGTCCGATTTCACCGCTTCCTTCGTGGGAGCGGCTTTGGATGTGACGGCCATTCAGATTTGGAAGGATGTGCCGGGCTTGATGAGCGCCGATCCCGCCGTGATTCCCGAGGCGCAGACGATTCCAGCGGCCACCTGCGATGAAATGGCCGAGTTGACCTACTTTGGCGCCAAATTACTGCATCCGCGAGCGGTTTGGCCGGCGGCTCAGAAGCGCATCCCTGTCCAAATCCTCAACTCCTGGCGCCCGCAAGACGCAGGGACCGTCATTCAAGAAAGCGTGGTGACAGCTCCGCAAGGAGTACGCTCCATTGCCTTCAAGCGCGGATTGGCATTGCTGCACGTCGTCTCCAACCGGCAGCACCCGATTTCAGAATTCATGAAGGGAGTGCTGGATGTTTTAGACCGGCACCGCATTACCCCCGATTTGACCGCCATCTCATCGATGCACTGCACACTGGCGCTGGACGCCAACCTTCCGTTTGAGCGGTTTCTTCCGGAATTGCATCGTTTGGGTGCGGTGGAAGTTGAGCGGGGGAAAGCATCCATTTGCCTGGTGGGGCAGGGACTGATCCACCAGCCGGGCATTGCGGCTTTGGCCTTGGGAGCTATTTCCGATTTGCGGCTGGATCTCATTTCCCAGGGCTCTTCGCCGAATAGTTTGATGATGGTTTTTGATGAAACTCGTCTGGAAACGGGGCTCAAGCGGATCCATCGACAATTTTTTGAGCGAGACAGTTAAAGCGGAATCTGCAACTTGATCCGCCGCATCCGGCAGGTAGCGCGGTAGGCGGAGTTGGCCTTCCTCCGAGGCACTGCTTTAGATCAACCCAAGCCATTTACAATTTTATTCCGCAGGTTTTGGCCGGTGGCGAATCATTTCGGCTGACCCATCCGGGAGAAAGATTTGAGCAACCACGGGCGCTCTATGCGCCCCACGAACACGGGCAACATCTCTGTCACCGCGTCCCATCCGTGGCGGGTTCGTGCTTCTTAACCATCTTATCGGGCGCCGACGTAAAATGTCCGCCGCGGCGGATTGCCGCCACGCCAGTGTCAAAAGTGGCGCGATGACACGCTTGCTCAATCGTACCAGTCCATGATGGCAAGATTAGGCAGCCGGGAGAATTCTCGGGTGTTGCGGGTCACCAGCGTGGCCCGGTGGGCGAGAGCGACGCCGGCGATGAGGTTGTCCAGCGGGCCAATGGGGAGCCCCCGCCCTTCCAGATCCACGCGCAGCGTCGCCGCGGCGCGAGCCGCCGAGCGGTCGAACGGAAGCACCGACACGACCGCGAGAAACGTATCGAACTGTCCACGCCGCTTGGCGGGGTGCTCGGATTTGGCAATGCCGACCTCGATTTCATACAGCGATACTGACGAGATCGCTACATCTCCAGGCGGCACAGCGAAAAGACGCTCCGCCACTTTGCCTTGTCCCTTGAAGAAGTAGATGAGCGTGTTCGTATCGAGAAGAAACATAGGCGGCGAGAAAACTGTTGCGCAGGAACCGGGGCAACCCGACGGCAAGCTAATTCCCGTTTATAGACGCACCCGAGATTGATCCTTACCGGTCAGCGCTCGCAGTTCCCGGAGATCAGAAAAGTCCGGCCACGCTCCCGCTAACTTCCGGGCCTCGAGCGGCCAATCGGTGCGCGTCCGGCTCTGTACCAGTTCGGCAATCCATCGGCTTACCGAGACTCGAGACTTTCGGGCCGCCGCCTTTACGCGCCGCTCGGCAGCATCATCGAGATAGATCGTCAGTTGAGCCATGTTGGCACCTCGAACCCGATTGCATACCTATACTGACAATTATACTTGCGTTGGACTCGGTTGGCAAACGTCACTTCTGCCAGCTCTCTGCCGCTGAACTTCGACGGCTGGGGCGGCGCGGCGCCCCACGAACCCGTGCAACATCTCTGTCACCGCGTCCAATCCGTAGCCTGTTCTGGCTTCTTAACGTAGCGCAGGCACTCTTGCCTGTGTGCTCTGCATAGGAGGCATCAGCCCTATCCACAGGCAGGAGTGCCTGTGCCACCCGCGCAGTTTATAACTGCCAATACGCAAGTCATGGTTTCACCGGCAGCCGATCCTTCAGAATCTCTTTCAGATCCTGGTTCCCGTGCAGAATGGCGATTACTTGCAGTGGCTTGCTTTGCGGACGGTAGACGATAATGTAATTCGGGTACTTAGGAATGGTCCAGAAAAGCACGGGCAGAGGTGTAATATCCCGCCTTTTATGCCCTATCAAGGGATGTCCGGCGAGCCTGTGGCAAGTGGCGACAATCTCCCTTTCCACCCGGTCGGCAGCTTGCCCGCTGTCTTTCTCAATGAACCACCAGATGGCATCAAGGTCTTCGGTTGCCTGAGGGGTGAGTTGGAAGGGCGCACTCATTCCCGCATCTTCAAGCGCGCGGCGCGGCGTTCGCGCAGCATCTCGACGGCCGCCTCACCGTCCATGATTTCACCGCGCTCCGCTTCCGCAAAACCCGTGGCAATATGGGCCGCCACCGCTTCGCGTTGCTCTGCCAGCCAATCCTCGCTGTGAAGTTGTGCGCGGATAATCTCGAACGCTTGATCCAGCACCTCGCCGGAGTCATGATAAACGCCGGACCGGATCGCCAAGTCGATCGTTTGCTGATGTTCCGGCTTCAGTTCGATGGTCATGGCTGGACCTCCGTGGGCTGTGCCGTCGCCCCGCACCCGTTCCGCTCCCATTATTCCACTCAACCCTGATATTACAACATTGCATCCTTGATGTCTTGCAGCTCAACCATGGTCGGCACGGTCCTGACCGTGGGCTTTTCTCATGCCTGACGCCGTCCGCATCTCACGCCTTGTTCACGAGCTCTTTTTCCACCGCTTCCGGGTTTCTAGCCATCACCGTCAAGCAGCCGCGCACGGCGCTTTCTGGACGCCTGCGCCCTTGCGCCCATTCCTGGAGCGAGCGCGGGCTCTGCCCTGCCCGCTGTTGAGCGAGCGTAGCGCAGACCGCCGCTTTTGCGCTCTGCGGCTCTTCCTTAGACTCACGCTCCCGAACCCAAGGACCGACGCCTGCATTTGAGATTTGTGGTTTCTCCTACGGAAGAACCGCGGACCCCAAGGGCGGGGGTCCGCGCTACACGAACAGCCGCGCGGGTGGCGCACCGATGCATCGGGGAGCCACCCGCCAACTGATTCACGAGGGTTGCCCCTTGCTATTCTTTTCGACGCGGGCATAATAGAGGCATGCGCAAACAGAAGAAAGTGCTTTCCTATCAAATCAGCCTGATTCCTGAAAAGTCTGGGGGGTTCACGGTCCTTGTGGCGACGCTTCCGGGTTGCGTTTCTTACGGAGGCACCCTAGAAGAGGCAACGCAGAATGCCCGAGAGGCGATCGAACTTCATCTCGAAAACCTTGCCGCGCATAAGGAACCCACCCCCGAAGATAACGAGACCGTGCCCGTATTCACAACTCTGGTTCAGGTGACACCGACGTATGTCTGAGGAACTTCCCGCCTTGCGCGCACGGGCAGTTGTGCGCGCCTTGGAAAAGGCGGGTTTTTCCCGGTGGCGCCAGAAGGGCAGTCACCTCACGATGTTCCGAGAAGCAGACCGGCGTGCGTTGACGATCCCCATCCACTTTTCCAAGACCGTTCCGAAAGGCACACTTCGAGCCATCATCAAACAGGCTGGGTTATCCCCAGAGGAATTCCTGCGCAACCTATAGCATTCACCCAATTACAAAGTAGCGGATAACGGTCGCGGTATCCGGTTGTAGCGGCGGTCACCGCAGTCCTGACCATGGGGTTTTCTCATTCCTGATGCCTTTGCCATCTCACGACTTCTTTATGAGGGCTTTTTCCACCGCTTCCGGGTTTCTATCCATCACCGTCAAGTAGGGGCAAGGAATTTTCGATTGCCGATTTTCGATTGACGATTGACGGACGAGGCGCGCAGCGCGCTTTCCGGACGCTTGCGCCCCTGCTCCCATTCCTGGAGCAAGCGCGGGCGCTGTGTTGCCCACTGTTGAGCCCCAAGGGGGCGACCTAATCTAGCCCAGGGCAACGCCCTGGGAATTGTGCCATGAGTACGGCCGCAAGCCCTGAAGGGGCGCGCTAATGGGTCGCCCTTTCAGGGCTCGGCGGTTGAAATGGAGGGGGCCGTTCGACCCAGGGCGTTGCCCTGGGCTAGATTAGGTCATCCTTGTCCAAAATAGGTGTTTGTAGAAAGTCAACAGTTGCCCTCCTGCGGTAGCGGTTTCAGAATGATGTTGCTGACGCATCACGGATCGCCGCCGAGGAGGGCGCCACCATGGTACAAGTC
>JBKQVI010000329.1:0-36989 GCA_052139985.1 Terriglobia bacterium | reverse complement strand
AGATCCCCTCGGAGGTCATGAAACCCGTGAGAACTTGGCACGACCTCTCTCCATAGTGACGGAATGAAATCGCAACCTATTGTAAATACAACATCTCATCCCACCAGATGTGGAAGTTGGGCTAATGCTGGAGAGCGGCAGAACCCAAAATGAAAGTCAAACTGCGGCGGTGGGTCGGTTCAAGATGATGCGACAAGTTGTCTATGTCTGTGTTTTCATCAAGATAGCCGGATGAACCTTCATTTTACACTTTTCTGCGCACTGTACTTCTAGCGCGGGGTGGCTAACATTTAACTCGACGCCACTCGCGTCGGGTGTCTCGCACCTGCACCCTACCCTTGCTTGTTTTCATCAACATACCCGGATGAGCCTGCATTTTCGCTATGCCGCCCTCTTGCGAATCGGTCATTTCTCCCACAACCTGCCAACCGCCGCAGCGCTCAGCCCCACCCGCGACTGCTCTTCGTGCGACAATTGCGGGAAAGGGCAGATAGGAATGCACGGCAGGGGGAAACCTGGCATCAACATGCGGCGATCTTCACCAACTATAGCAGGGTAGCCTATACTCGCAAGCTTGTCAAGTCCCAAAATGTCCCCCTCGCCCGGGTTGGCAGATTTGCTCTGGCTAATCTCTCGGCCACTCAAAGGGAAAGAGTTTTCCGGCGTCCTCCGGACTTAGCTTGACGCCCAGCAGAGCAGCCGCGCGGGAAAGCGCCGGGTCGCGATCAGTTGCCATGTCCTGGGCGGTGGGAAGAACAACTTCATCTGGAGTGACCCCGCTGTGCTCCAGGCTTTTCCCGTCGCTCATGCGAAGGTCGGATTCGGTGATGGAAATGCCGAAGGGAACGATCGTTTCCGTGCCAACATGGTGTTCATAGTGTTTGGCTTCCATGACACTGCCGGAGGATCGGTCACCGATCACAATACCGCGCTTTTGTAGTTGCACGATCCGGGCGAAGAGTTCTGCCGCCGACGCTGACTGGGAGTCCACCAGGATCAGGAGCTTCCCCGTGAACGCTTTGCCACCGCGGCCTTTTGCAACTTCGGGCTTCATCTCTTTGCGGCCCACTCGGTCCGCGATCTTGACGTCGTCTTCGAAAATGCCGCCCACGAGGTACTTCAGCGTTTCAATCGCTCCGCCGGGGTTTCCCCGCAGGTCAACGATAAGAGCCTGATGCTTGCGCGCCTTGCCCATCAGTCTGTCAATTTCATCCTGATTGAATATAAACTCCGGCAGCTTCAAGATCATCAGTGGTTCACCCATTTCGCTGGTTCGGGCGCGCATGAGGTGGTATGCAGCTTCATCGTCGCGCACCATGTCCCACATGTTATTGCTGTTGGTCAGGTCCACCATGCGGGAGGTTTCTCGGAACTTTGCCGCAACATCGACCTGACCTTCCTGACCATCAGGTCTGCGTAGCGCCAAGCGTAGTCCGGGCTGGGGGCGCAAGACTCTGAACCGGTAGTCGATTTTCCACATGTTTTCGCGGGTAGGTTTGACGCCTTCAAGTGTTAGCACTTCGTCGCCGCGCTTAAGACCCTTGGCCGCAGCGTCACTGCCCGGCGGCACGCGTTCTACGTAACACACGTCACCAACCATCATCGTGCGAAAGCCGTAATCGTGCCGGTAGGGCCGCGGCGGCGGAAGGAGGAAGGTGTGGGAATCATCAAGAGAGACGAGCGCCGCCGCGACGTGGGCCATGGACATGTTCAGTGAGTTTTCCGCGTTGATTTTCTCCCTGGCCTCGCGCACCGTCGCATTCCAATCCAGGCCATGGAAAGCCTTGTCATAGTAATGCTTCTGTACGTCCTGGGCGACAGCGTCCAACATCTCAAGCGCCCGGCCGCGGTCGAGGCTCGACATTTGTTGCGCGCGTGCACGTGGGACCAAGAATGCCGCCAGCGTTATCATCGCCAGAATGGTTATGCCCACACCTGACCGCGTCTGGCTCCGCCGCTCGGTGGCGCCAAACGAGAGATCCGTCGCCTCGTTCGTCTTCTCACCTCTTGACTGGGTAGCACCGTACGATTTCTGAGCGCTACCGCTCTCTGGTTCATCATGCTTGGGCATATGGGCAGAACTGCCGACGACATTCATCCGAAGCCTCCTCGGTGGATTGAAGGGCGAAATGGTACATCTACATTTCCGGAAGTCAATACCTTTGTCGCTGTTTAGACTTAATGTCTCAAGCCCTACCCACGCGCCTGCTGCTCAGAATCGTAGGCCTGAAAAGGTCCGCCGCAAGCGTCCCTTAAGGTCGGCGAACTCGACCGCCCTCGCCACTCGAAGTAAGAGAAGACCCAGCCTGGCAGTGAGAAAACCCGTCCAAACAAGGTGCGGAACACCGCCTTCTTGCACAGCTTGAGTGAAGTGCGACTGGTTAACGCCGCTAAATTACCAGCAGACAAGCGGAGAATGGGTCGGTCGTGGCGATAGAGGCCGGGCGTAACTTGTAGACGCGCTTGGAGCATGACTTGGCGGGGGAGCGAGCGGAGGAGGGCGGTCTCCACCAAATCGGGGCCGAGTCCGTCACAGGGCGCACGTCAGTGGCGGTGAGGGAGAATTTGTGTCGGTCTGCATAAAATAAAGCAGCCGGGCCTAAGCCCGGCTGCCGACGTGAAGTGATCCAGTTCGAAAGAACAAAACGCCGATGGTGCGTGGCCTACGTTAGGTTCGTCGACGTTATGGCCAAGTCCACAACCACGATGCGAACGACTGCGGTATTTGAGGACAATGTGCCCGTGAACGTAATGACGTAGCCCCCGGGGACCGTTCCGGAGATTATCAGCGTCGATGAGCGGCAAGCCACGAACGCCAGGTTGAGCGTCAGGATCAGGCTGAGCGTTGCCAAGCGAACTGCCATCCAGCGTGACCCAAGCCATCCATGGCCGGCTCGCCGTCTATTGCCGAACGCCAGGGAGCCCAGCCCGGCAAGGCATAGGAGTCCAAAGATAATGGGCGGCAGCTTGCCCCCAGGGAAGCGGGGCGGTGCGTGCGTATTGGTGGGCGGGGCCACATAGACCTGCGTGGCGACTTGCACTTGGATTGCCGCAGGGCTAGTCCCATTGGGAGATGCGTAGGGGTTGGGTAAGTAGGTGTAGGTAGCATTCAAGGTCGGCACGGTCTTTTCTACGGCCAATTGGACCTGTCCCGTGAATCCGTTCAGAGGATTGATATAGATCGTGTAGGTCGCCGGGGTGCCCGCCGAAGTGGAGGCACTCGACGGACTAGCCGTCAGGGTATAGTCCGAGAAACCGAGACTAAGCTGCAGCGATGTCGTTTGCGAACCGCTGGTCCCCGTCACCGTAAAGATGTAAGGATTATTGAACCCGGCGCTGAGATTGCCGACCGTCATGGTGCTGCTCGTGCCGCCGACGAAAATCGGGTTTTGGCTGAATGTGCACGTTGCCGCCGTGCCGGCGGAGCAGGCCAGGGTAATGGCCCCGGTGAAACTGGTGGGCCCGTTGGCCACAAGGACGAAAGTTGCCTGGGTGGAGCCAACAATCACGGGGTTTTGAGCACTTGGGGAGGAGAGCGTGAAGGCAGCGGTGCCTATTCCCGTAAGTGCTACTGTTTGCGGACTGCCGGAGGCGTTGTCGCTAATGCTCAGCGACGCATTGCGGGTACCGCTGGCGGTCGGGGTGAATGTCACGTTCACGGTGCAACTCTGTCCCACCGCGAGGATGTTTTGCAGCGCGAGGCACGAGGGCGAGGTCTCCGCGAAGTCGAGGCTGCTGCCCACTCCGATACCGTTTATAGTTAACGGCTCGGTGCCCGTATTAGTGATGGTGACGCTTTGGGGAGGGCTTATAGAGCCCACGCCTGTGCTGGTGAAAGAGAGACTGGTGGGTTGGACCGTGACAGCGGTGGCTGCTGTCACGCCGATGCCCGTCAGGGCTATGGTTTGCTGCGTGCCCGCCACTCCCCCGGCATTGTCGGTAAGAGTGATTTCACCGGTTTGGGTGCCGAGCGCGTTGGGCGTATAGGTGACATACATTGTGCAGTAAGCTCCACCCGCGGCGATGGTACCCAGGCAGGTGTCCTGTTCCGTATACACGGTTGTGGAATTGTTGACTTCTTCGACTTGAATCTGCGAAATCGCCAGGGGCACCGTGCTCGGATTAACGATCGTAATGGACAGCACGTTGCTCGGGACGCTGATGGTTTCGTTCCCGAAGTTAAGGCTAGCCGGCAAGATAGAGATGTTGGGGTTATTGCCGGAATCGATTTTCGCAATAAACGCATTGCCGGCCGTCCCGACCAGGGCGGACTTATAGGGCGGGACATAAGTGGTGTTGGATTGAGGCGGAGAAACTGCCGGGAAATTCGTGGACGAGGTGCTGCCGGTGACGTAGGGGTCTCCGCCGGTATCCACCGCGATGCCTTGGCCAAAATCGGGGCCGTTGCCGCCCAGGTACGTCGAGTAGGTCAAAGCGTTTCCGGCGGCGTTCAGTTGGGTAATGAATGCGTCGGAGCAAGGCGCGGTCCCGCAGTACGTGTTCGAGCTTAGTCCCAGGACCGACTGAATCGGATTCTGCGTGGGGAAGTTAGTGGACTGCGTAAAGCCCGTAACGAAGACTGTTCCGGCGTTAGTCTGTCCCGCGGGGATTACGGCGATGGCGTTTCCCTGGTCCACCCCACTGCCCCCGAGATACGTCGAGTAGAGCAGCGACGACCCCGTGGGGTTTAATTTGGTGACGAAGGCGTCGGACGGACCATTCAGCACGGTCTGGAAGGCGCCGGTGGTGGTGGGAAAATTGGTAGAAGTCGTTGCGCCCGTGACGTAAATGTTGGGGTTCTGGGTGCCATCCAGGGCGAGCCCATAAGCGTAATCGTTGCCCGAGCCCCCCAGGTAGGTCGAGAAGGTCAGGGCTGTGCCGGCAGGGTTCAACTCGGCCACAAAAGCATTCGGTCCGTTATCCGTCGACATGTTCGTTGGTTGATAGGGATTGACCGTAGGGAAGTTCGCCGAGTAGGTGTAGCCGGTCAGATACGCGTCTCCGGCGCTATCAAGCTGGATGCTCTGGGCGACGTCTGCTGCCGATCCTCCGAGATAAGTTGAGTAGACAAGCGCCTCGCCGGTCAGACCCACCTTGGTGACAAACGCATCCTCCAATCCATTCAGGTTGGATTGCAGGGCGCCCGGGAGGACCGGGAAGTCCGTTGACTGGGTCGAGCCCGTGACATAGGCATAGCCAGAGGAATCGACGGCGATACCCTGGCCGATATCCTGGCTGCTGCCCCCCAAATAAGAGGAGTACACCAGGGTGCTGCCGGTCGTATCAAGCTGTGCGACGAAAGCGTCAGTGCCGCCGCCGTAAGTATATTGGAACGGCTCCGTATTGGCCACGGGCGATACGGGGGGGAAATCCGTAGAGTTGGTGTAACCGGTAATGAAGACACTCCCATTGAACAAGGCAAGAGCCGTAGCGGCGTCGGTGCCGCTGCCCCCGAGATAGGTAGAATAGATTAACTGAGTGCCTGCGCTGTTGATCTTTGTTATGAAACAGTCGCCATTTCCTCTGCTGGACCCCTGATAGGGTTTCCCAGCGGTGGGAAAGTTGGTCGAATTCGTTTGACCTGCAATGTAGGCATCCAATAAGGAGTCAACCGCGATGGAAAACCCGATGTCGCCCCCCGTACCTCCGATGTAGGTGGCGTATACGAGGACCGGGTCAACGACCAAGGGACGGCTATGGTCATATGTGCCAAGTTCGAAGTGAACGTGATTTTGCGCATCTAAGGCGTAATGACTCTCGATGGATGTCCGCCGTTCGTGGCCTACGGCCTGCAAAGAGTTTTCCGATTCCGCCTGATAAACAACGGGCTTGTGCAGTTGGACGTCGCCGCTCGGAAGCGCGACGACAAGGTCGCCCTCGGCATTGATCCGCGGCGGGGTATTGCCTTCCGCCTCCACACCCAAAGCGATCGACTTGGGATCGGCGCCCGGAGCTACAACAAAGTCATACTCGAGTTCTCCACCCTGGTTGCCGTAATAGACCAAGTCCACCCCGGGATAAACACCTTGATATTCGACTCTCGCGTAGGTAGGAACATTCCTGCGCCATTTGCTGGGGTCGTTGCCAATGAAGTAGTTGACTTTTCCGGGTAGCTGGTCCTTACCGGTAATGGCCGGGTGGTCATTGGCGCCGATGAGCTGGAGGCGAAGCCCCGCAGTCGATTCCGTTTGCTTCCGTTCTGGAATTCGGGACCGCTCGCTATTAAGCGTCAGCACCGCCTCACGTCCCGTCAGGAACATCGTGTAGCCTTGCCCCCGCGCGAGGAAACTCACGCTGGGGTCGGTTTGACCGTTGTTCGCCTCGAAACTTAGCGGCAGTGCCGCATAGAGGTGCGCCCATTGGGCGGTAGAGCGAGTTTTGGCGGTGGGGAAACGTGCTCCCCCGTCCCTTTGCAAAATGGCCGCGCCGAGCAAGAGTGCAATCAACAGCAGGCAGTACGGGAGGCGTCGGCCTCTCTTAATTGCGCCTGGGTTTGCGCTCTGGGCGCAGATGGCAGTGCCGCTCCTTCCAATCACGACAGTCCTCCTCGGAAATGATCCAGATTCTGAAATTCCGTTCCTGTTACCTCAGTTCGTCGATCGCCCTACCCTGGCGTGACGAAGGCCGGCAGACGTTGACGGCTAAGTATTCGGCAGAACCGAGAGGTTCACCGTGGTGGTCCTCGTTACGCCGCTGCCGTCTCCCAGCGTTCCGGTCAACGTAATGGAATAAGTGCCAGAGGGTGTCCCGTTCACGTAGGGATTAATATTAATCGGGTTGACGTAGTTTTCGCAGCTCACTCCCAAGACAAGCCAAGCGATCACGACCAGCAGTAACACCAGGCTTAAGCGGTGGCGCATCCCTTGCGCGGTCCTGCGCAAGCCTGCAACCAGCGCCCCCAACAGGGTCAGCAAGCCTAACACCAGAATCCAGCGCGCCAATCCGGGGGGAACGGTGGGTGGCCGCGGGTGGTGAAAGAGCCGCGATTCCGCCAGTGTCGTAATCGTCAGGGTCGATGAGACCGTCGTTCCAATCACGCCCGAGGGAGTCACCGAGGGGGGATACCAATAACATACGGTCCCCAAAGGGAAGCTGGGTCCTGCCCCGGGACAACTCAAAATCACGGTCTGGCTGAATCCATTCGTGGGGGCAACGGTAATCGTATAGGTGGCATTGTTCCCCGCCGACACGGTGGTGCCGGAGGGCGTCGCCGCCAGTGAGTAGTCGGCAAAAAACACCGACAATGAAACTGACGCGGTCTGTCCGGAACTGGTACCGTTCACAGTGAGGTTCAAAGGATTCGCGGTGGCCGGTGTAAGGCCTGAAACCGTGAGCGTGCTCGATTGTCCGATGGAAACCGAGGACGGGCTAAAGCTACACGTGGCGCCTGAGGCGCAGGACAATGCGATGGATCCCAGGAACGTACTGGGACCCGTGGCGGAGATGGTGAACGTGGTCGAGTTGGAGCCAATGAGAATGACGCTCGATCGCTGGTTGGAAGAGAGCGAATAGATCGGGCTCCCCGTACCCGACAATTGCACGGATGTGGTCCCGTTCACGGCGTTAGACGTGACTTGCACGCTGCCCGTTTGACTCCCCGTAGTGGTGGGAGTAAAGCTCACGGCGACGCTGCAGCTTTGCCCCACGTTCAGCGACGCCGGGACGGTGGGAAAGTTGGGCCCACAGTTGTTCGTTTCACTGAAAGCGCCCGAGGTCGTGATATTCGTTATCGTGATCGCTTGATTGCCGTTATTGACCAGGAGAGCGGTTTGGGGGGTCGGGCTGGTGGTGTTCACGGTTTGCGCTGGAAACGTCAGTTTGGTCGGGGAGAAGATTACCGCCCCTCCCGTAAGGACGCCGTTTCCTGTCACCGTAATACTCTGCGTGACGGTTGTCCCCAGTGCGCCCGCATTGTCGGTAATGGTGATTTGATCGGTTTGCAGGCCCACCGACTTGGGCGTAAAGATAATCTGGATGGTGCAGGTGCCTCCGCCCCCAGCCAGGGAAGTTCCGCAGTTGTTGGTCTGCTGGAAATCCCCGCTGGCGGTGATGCTGGAGATACTTAGGGCAGCGCTTCCTTCATTGATCAGCGTAACCATTTGCGCAGTGGTGGCAATTTGCAGCGGCTCATTTCCAAAGTTGATCTCCTGGGGAGTGAGCGACACGGACGGCGCATCCTGGGAACCGACCTTGGTAAGGAAGGCATTGCTGTTGGTGCTGGTACCCTGGTAAAGCCACTGGTACGCGCTGTAAGTGGCGGGAAAGTTTGACGAATAGGTTCCGCCCGCCACGTATGCGGCCCCCGAGGAATCAACGGCAATGCCTTGACCGGAATCCGTGCCGTTTCCTCCGAGAAACGAGGAGTATGCAGGAATCCCTGAGGGTCCGAATTTAGCGACGAAGGCGTCCGAACAGAGCACCGTCGGCACATTGACCAGGTTAGTTGAACCGCAGTTCCCGGCGCCGTATAAACCCAGGACATTCTGGAAAGGATCGAGTAATGGGAAATCCACCGACTGCGTGAAGCCTGTGATGTAAACATTCCCCGCGGCATCCAACGTCATCCCGTTGGCCTGATCGGTCCCGCTACCCCCGAAGAGCGTCGAAAAAACCAGGACCGACGCATCGGAGGCAATCTTGGTAATGAAGGCGTTTTGGGTACCCTGAAGCGCAGACTGATAGGCGGTGGCGGTCACAGGGAAATTTGCCGATTGCGTGCTGCCGGTCAGGTAAATATTTCCGCCGGAATCCACGACCATTGCCGTAGACTTGTCGAGGGACGATCCCCCCAAATAAGTGGAATACAGCAGGGCACTCGATCCCGGCGTGAACTTTGTAATGAAAAGATCAGACCCTCCAGACAGCGTGCTTTGATATGCGTTCTGGGTGGGGAAATTGGTGGAGTAGGTGTAGCCGCTGACATACACATTCCTGCTGCTGTCTACCGCGATACCGGTACCGTAATCGGAAAGCGATCCGCCTAGGTAGGTGGAATACAGCATGGCGCCGACGGGGCTGACCTCGGTCACGAAGGCATCATAGAGCCCGGCATTGCCAAGCTGAAGAGGATTCAGGGTAGGGAAGTCCGTCGATTGCGTAGAACCGGTCACGTAGGCATTGCCGGACGAATCAAGCGTCACCGCGGTACCGAAATCCATCCCCGTGCCGCCGAGGTAAGTGGAATAAGCTAAAGCCGAGCCGCCCGGCTTCAGTTCTGTCAGGAAAGCGTCCTGATCGCCTGCATAAATGGGCTGAAACACGCCGCTGGTGGTAGGGAAGTTGTTCGACGTTGTACTCCCCACAACGAACATGTCGCCCGCGGCATCGAGAAGGATCTGGGAGGGGGTGTCGATGCCCGACCCTCCAAGGAAGGTTGAAAAGATAAGTGCGGAGCCGCTGGGGTCGAATTCGGTGACGAACGTGGTTGCGCCTCCCCCTTGGTACGTTGGCTGATAGACCGATGAGGTGCTGGGGAAGTTGGTCGAGGCCGTAACGCCCGTCACATAGGCATCGCCCGCCGCGTCCACGACAACGCCGTAGGCGCTATCGCCACCGGTACCCCCCAAGTATGTGGAGTAGGTCAGCGTAGGATCGATGATCAGTCTCTCTTGCCGATTGTACTTGCCCAAAGCGAAGCTCACATTATGCCCGTGGATCTGATAGCGGATGGGAATTTCGCGCTGTCCCTGACCCTCCACCTGATATGCCCGCGGTTGTTGCAAGCGCACTTCATTTCCAGCCACGGCCAATACTAAGTCCCCGTCCGTGTCCACGCGAATTTGCTCCGGACCCTCCAATTCCCAGGAAATGATTTTGGGATCGATCCCGGCATTTAACTCGAAATCGTTTTCCAGCCGTCCTTGCCGGCCATAGTAAATCAAGTCCACGCCTGGGTATACTTGCCGGTAACGGATGCGCGCATAATTAGGTATGTTCGTCTGCCACTGGGCCGGGTTGTTCCCGACAAAGTAATTGCTCCGGCCGGTAAGCAGTTCTTCCCCGCTGATGGCTGGAGAGCTGGCGGCGCCTCGCAGGACAAGGCGCAACCACTCAGTAGGGTTGCCGGCACGCTCGCTGCGCAGGCCGAGTACCGCCGCGCCGGGGGTCAAAAACAGCGTGTAGCCCTGCCCGCGAGCCATGTATTTCACTTGCTCATCCACCTGTCCCTGGTTCGCCTCGAAGCTCAGCGGCAGCGTGTAGGAACGGATTGCGGAGGAAGTCAATGTCTGCTCGGGGGCGGCAGGAGTGCCAGCCCACCCGGGGCGGGAATACACCCAGCAAATTCCAACGACTAGATAAAGGAGAGATGTTCTCAGCCGACTCTCAGTTTTCAAAAGGTCCTCTTGTCGTTACTTCGGGGTCGCACGGTTGGTTAGCAGCTTTGCGACGGGCGACCACCGAAGTCATTTAGTCCTATGCGTCCTCGGGGCGAACGGCTTGCTACTCGCCAATCGTCAAGCTCCGCAAAATGCCGGAGAAGTTATACCGCAACTGGATGAAGGCGGAACCATATTCGTAGTGGACACTGTGCGTATAACCAAGTTGCACCGTGATGTTTTTGTATTTGCTCACCGTAAGGTACGCGCCATAGCCATTGTCACGGGAGATCCGAGACAGCCCCGAACCGTAGACGTTGAAATACTGCCCGCCCGTCTCGAAGTATTGGTACCAAAATCGGTTGTGGTCTTCATTCGTCGGCGGCCCTACCCAGCCGAGGAGACTGTCCGGCGCTACGATCCGGCTATACACTTTTTGCGGACCTACCGGTGAGAGGCCGTAAATTGAGCCTTCCAGCCGGTAGAATTTCTTGATCGTAAACGCCCCTCCGGCTTCTCCATTCCCCATGAAGCCCAGGGTTTCATAGGGCCGGGCGAGCTCATAGGGACGGGGAAAGACCTGCCGGTCGACGGTGCCCGTCCCGAAGCCAAAGTTTAGAAAAGGGGAGAAAGTTGCATTGTAGTTGAGAATTTGATACTGGCGATCGAGGTGGTTGAACCAATCCACCGTCATCCGGCCGTTGGAATAGGTCTTAACCATGTTCAGACCGGCGGCGCCCGTGAGGATGGAAGTGATGTTGGTCCTGTTGTGCCTGGTGTCGTACCGGACGTCGATGTAAGGCGCCCCCAGGATGGTGGTATCTCGCCAGTCATGGTTGGTGACGACCGAGAAGGGCGTGCGGGTACTATACAAGGGTATGCCAATATCAACGGAGGTATGCGAATTGAACTTGTAACCGAGGTCGAAGTCGTAAGTCAGCACATCGCCCATGTTAAAGTGATTGCCCTCGACCTGCACAAAGGCGGTGGGGCCGGTATCTGTGGAACTCGCACTGGCGGTAGCGGTTTGGTCAGCCGTGGCGGACTTCTGATCCGGAGCGGTTTGTGCCGGTACGGATTGTGCCATCAAGAAGGCACCGAGCAGGAACGCGGAAATTAGCTTCACTTCACGTATCCCCTTCCCAAGCAAATTTCTTCCCGAGGCGAGCCCATCAACCGGGGGTGGGTGGCGGCCTTCGCGTTGAGCGCATTTGGCTGTGCGCCTCTCCCACTCCGAATTTCAGCCGGCGGGTTCGACTTATTCTCGGTTGCAACCTTTAAAAACAGATCTTGATGAAAATGGATCGCACTTCTCGTCTCAGATACGAGCCTACCGACGGGACGCGGCGTAGGGGTTACTCGAGACTACCTGGTTGTGCGAATCCCCATGGCACGGCCTCAATCCAAGCGGCAAAGGGCTAACTCGGTTCCGGCCTTGCCGCACCCACGCGGCCATTCCCTCTACCTTGGCCGCGCGAGATCCTCGGCGCGTTCAGTAAGCCGAACACGCCTGAGCGCTACCAGCCCTTTGCCAGGTTTTCCACGAGATGCTTCTAACTCGTTACCGTCCCTGGAAAGGCGCGCGCTTTTAAACCATCGAACGCTGAGATGCACATTTACCGCGATGGGGTTTGAAGGAGGGCGAAATTTTTTTACAGCCTTTTAACATTTTCCGCCACCGCTTCTCGCTTTTCACCGGAACGCGAAGCACACTCTCACACGGATCACGACTCGCCGCGACCCATGCGCCCAGAACGATACATCAAGAATTATATCAGCACAATAGGAGTTTGTGAACCTGCGTATGAATTGGGAAAGACCGGAATTCTCCGAATCACTCAATCAATCTCGGAGAACTCTGCTGGCTTCCGGGGCTCCGAATCTGGTATAAAGCGCTCTTTGACCAATTTGAAGATCGGGAGTTGGACCTTGTCGAAGCGAATGCTGTTTCTCTTAATCATTCTGCTGGTGGGAGGCACCCTGATGGCGCAGAACGCCCCTTCACCGCTCGTAGACCGGGTTGGGCAGACGGGTTTTTTGCAACTGCAGGCGGAGAGCTTTAACGATCTTCCTCCGCAGCAGAAAGCTCTAGCCTTCTGGCTTTCAATGGCGGCCATCGCCGTGAATCCCATCGTCTACGACCAGAATTCCTCCTACGGACTCGGACTAAAACACCTGCTTGAGCAAGTCCTGACGCACTCGCGGGGCATTGATCCGGCCGCGCTCAAGAAGATCAACGACTATACCAAGCTCTTTTGGGCGAACCACGGGAATCACAACGCGTTTACTTCGCAAAAATTCCTGCCGGAGTTCACGCCGGAAGAGTTGCAGGCAGCGGCCCTCCAGGCGCTGAAGAATCGCGCCACATTGGGCCCACAAGCGAAACTCTTGAAGGAACTGGAAGACCTACGCCGGCCGATCTTCGACGCCGGCTATCAACCTTCTCTGACTGTCAAGAACCCAAAGAACGGAGAGGATCCGCTCACGGCCAGCGGCAACAACCTTTACGAAGGCGTGACGATGGCTGACCTGAAGGACTTCCACGACAAGTATCCGCTTAACTCGCGGTTGGTGAAGAAAGACGGCAAACTGGTGGAGCAGGTTTACCGCGTGGGCGGGCCGGGCAGGGCTCCCGCTGGTCTATACGCTGAGGAGTTGAACCGGGCGATTCGCTACCTGACGATGGCGCTCCCCTATGCCAATCCGGCCACGAAAATTGTCCTGAAAGATTTGATCCGCTACTATCAAACCGGCGATCCGGCGGATTGGCGGCAGTTCAACATTGATTGGGTCCACGACGATAACCCGGTGGATTTCACCAACGGTTTCATTGAGGTTTACAAAGATCCCCGCGGTCTGAAAGGCGCCATGCAGGCTTACGTTACCGTTGTGGACGAAAAGATGAACAAGCTGATGAAGGAGTTCGCCGCGAACGCCAAGTACTTCGAGCAGCGGGCGCCATGGGACGAAAAGTACAAGCTTGATTCTCCGCATCCGCCCATCGTGAATACCGTCGAGGCCCTGATTGAGACGGCCGACTTCGACGTTACTACCGTGGGCGAGAACCTGCCGAACGAAGCGGAAATCCACGACAAGTACGGCAGCAAGAGCTTTATCTTCTCCGGTTCCATGCGAGCACTGGCGGCGGCCCGCGGCGCGAAGGTGAGCAATGAGTTTGCCTATACGGAAGAAGAACGTGCGCGCGCGGAGAAGTACCAGTCCCTTGCCATGGACCTCCTGGTGGCCATGCATGAGGTGCTGGGGCATGGTTCCGGAAAGATGAATCCCAAGCTCACGGAAGAGCCAGCCGTATATTTGAAGGAGTATTACTCGACGCTGGAAGAAGCGCGCGCCGACCTGGTGGCCTTGTGGAACTTCTTCGATCCCAAGTTGATGGAGATGGGCGCCATCCCGAACCTTGAGGTGTCCAAGGCCGCCTACGACACCGAAGCCCGAGCGGCGCTGGCGCAGCTTCACGAGTTTCCCACGGGTGACACGATTGAGGAAGATCACCGGCGCGGCACGCAATTAATTGTGAACTACATTCGCGAAAAGACCGACGCGATCCAGCCTGTAGAGCGCGATGGCAAGGTTTATCTGGTGGTGAAAGACTATGACGAGATGCACAAAGGGGTGGGTATGCTGCTGGCGGAGTTGATGCGCATCAAAGCTGAAGGCGATTACGACGCTGCGAAGGCGCTCATCACAAAATACGGCATTCACTTCAACTCCGAGTGGCGCGACCAGGCCGTGCAGCGATACAAAGGCCTGGACCTCCCTACCTTCTGGTGCGGCATCAATCCTGATCTGGTGCCCGGCCCGAGTGGCAAACCCGGCGACGTAAAAATCCTCTACCCGCGCGACATCGTGAAGCAGCAGCTTCGCTATGTTACAATCACGGGCCGCTAATACGGCGGGCTGCACGTGCGCCGAATCGGCGGGATGGTGGTGAGAACACCAATGCCGGAAAGGAGTGCGGGTTGTGAGGTCGCAGCAGGGCGCGTTCCGTCAAACACGGGCTTCTTGGTCCGCCGCGTGCGTTGCGATCGAAATACGCAGCGTGGTCTTGAACAAGCCGTTTCAATGCGGTATAGTCGTGGGCAGGTCAGCGGGAGTAATTCACTCTTTAACCCCCACCGACACTAAGACCCCCGCCCAACTCCAACCACCAGAACAATTCACCGCAGAACGCCCGGCAACTGTACAGTTACCAAGTCTCCACGTACGGAGGCCGCCAACTGTCCACAGGAAGCCACCACGAGAGACGAACCCAAAGGCACCAACCCTGATTCACCCCAGGCCCACCGCAAGCCCCCGCAGAAAACGGAGCACCTTAATTGTCAGTTATCCCTCTCAAATCAGGGAAGTACGCAGCCGACTGGCGCGACGAGTTCGGCAAACGCCACCAGGAAGGTAACTTTCAGACCCACGAAGCAGCCACCGCATTTGCGGCGCTGAAGCAAGCGCAGACGGCCACCGCCCGCGTTAAACTCAACCAGATCGCCGAGGCGGACCGCCTCCTAACCCTGTCGGACGGCATCGACCTATACCTTACCGGCAAGCACATCCGCGCCGCCACCCTACGCTCGCAGACCGGCACCTTCGCCCATCTCCGCCGCGATCTCGGAGCCCTACAACTGCACACGATCACGCCGCAATTGCTCGCCGCCTACTTCGGCAAGCGCGGCCTCATGGTTGCACCCACAACGCTAGCCTTTGAGAAGCGCCTCACGAAGTCGCTCTTCGCCAACCTCAAAGAAGCGGCCATGCTTCATACCAACCCGGCCTACTCCATCTCCGGCACCACGAGTAACACCACGACGGCGCGGGCGTTGACGCGCGATGAAGAACTCCAACTCCTCACCTTCGCCAGCCCGCGCGTTTTGCCCCGCTTCCTGCTCGCACTCGACGCCGGTTTACGCCTGCACGAAATCACCGGCCTGCGAGCTAACCACCTCGACGATGCGCACGGCACGCTTCGCGTGTGGGCCCCCAAGGTGCACCGCATCCGCACCCTGCCGCTTACGGGCAGACTTGCGGAAAGCCTGCACGCCCACATGGACACCCTCACGCCGATTCCCGGAGGCATCGCGCCGGACACGCGGCTCTTTCCGCTCAAGCGCCCGGATTCCTTCCTCTGGGAATTCCGCCAGAAGCTCGGCTGGCACTTCCGCTTCCACGATCTGCGGCACACCTTCGCCAAGAGGCTACACGACGCGGGCGCGAGCGAGATCATGATCGCCGCCGCGCTCGGCCACTCCTGGCGCACCACGACGGATCGCTACACGGTCACGCACATCAACCAGGACGATCTGCGGCCCGCGTTTCAGCGCATGGAAGCGCTCGCCATCCAACACAGCAACTCGAAACTCCAAGCCATCGAAGTGGAGGCCACGTGGGGAAATCCCGACAAGTAACCCGCATCCGCACCAAGGCGCGGCGGCTCGAAGGAATCGCCCGCCGTCTCGACGCGCTTGAAGTGCACGCCAGCGCTCGACACCTACGCGCGGAGGCTCAAGCCCTCCACGCTCTCGCTCACGATCTCGAACAATTCAGCCCACCCGCCCAGGCGGGAGAAAGGACACACCGTGCCCGGAAAACGCTTTGACCTCCGCATCACGAAGGGACCCTTCGAAGGCCGACGCTGCCGGTACCTCAAGGCCAGCAAGAACCTCCCGGCAGCCGCCGCAGTCGTAGAACTCAAAGACATGACCGACGCCGTCAACGAACCGCTCATCACGGAAATGCCGCTGGAGTGGCTCCAACGAATCCCGGCCAGCAAAAGAAGCACCGCCACCGGCCGGCCCAAGGCCACACCGGCAGAAACGAGGCCCCATGAAAACTGAAAACCGCCGCTGCCGTTCGAAACTCGACTCCTACACATGCGTGCTCCGCCGCTCACACCCCGGCCCGCATTCTGCCCCGAGGCCAGATCGGGACGGAATCCGCTTCCCGATCCTGGCCACGGTCACCATGCACGAAGTCCAGTGGCCCCACAAGCCGAGCGGACGAAGAAAGGAAACCCATGCCGACTGACGCCGCACCTTATCTCAACGCCATCGAAACGGAGTGGATGCGGCTGCAAGGCAGACAGCAGCCGCTTCGCCCGCTCGACTGGGCCTATGCCGACGCCTGGCACGACGCGGAAATCCCGCTCGTGGCGGTCCTCGCCGGGATGCGCCGCTCGTTTCAATCCTACAAACCCCGCAACCCCGAGGACCGTATCCGGAGCCTCGCTTACTGCTATCAGGCCATCATGGACGCGAGAGAAGACCTTGCGCCACAGACCGTCTGGGAAAGGAAAAAGCCATCATGACCAAAGCACAGATGAAAGCGCTACGGCCAGGAGACCGCGTGCTCTGGGTCGAAGAGAAAATCCCCGGAACCGTCAAGCGCACGACGCGATCAGGAGTCACCATCGACTACGACGACGGCCTCCAAAACATCACGCTCGCTTACAACAATCACGAGCTCATCGATCACTTCAAACTCTAAGGAGCCATCATGCCCAAAGAACCGAAAGACCCGCGCCTGCCGGGAATGCCCGGCCCGGCGCCCGAAATCCTTCAGCGCCGCGAAGCCGTGCAGAACGCCCTCAAGGACCTGCACTCCGCCATGCGCGGAGTCACCGACAATCTGCGCGGCCAGGACGGAGCGCAACTCACCTTCACCGAGAGCATTCTCGGCGACAAAATCCGCGTCATCATCACGCCCGGAAAGGAGAACTGACCGTGCAACTCGACACCGACAAACTCCAAGAAGCCATCGACCGCATTGACCAAGCGCTGACCCGCCTCACCGAGGCGCAGACGCTCATCTCCCTAGTTCAGATCACCCAGGCCGAAGCCAAGAAAAACGCCCTCGCGCACGCGAGCAACATCCGGATCAGCCAAGCGCTGAACCAACTCGACGCCGCCCGCGAGCTCCTACCCGAACCCAGAAAGGAAGGCTGGACATGGACGGAACCCAGGCCCCAACCGGCGCCCTAACCGCCGCGCTCCGCGCCCTGAACTGGCACATCAAAACCTGCGACGACTGCGCCAGCTACACCGAAGGGTGGGGCGACAAGTGCCGCACCCGGCAAAACCTCGAAAACGAAGTCGACCGCCTCTTGGAGGCAGAAACACAGGAGAAAAATGGACACACCGACCAAGCTGCTTGAAGCCCGCAACGCTCTCACCCTGTGCGAGAGTTTGCTGCTGGAAGCCTACATGATGGCCGAAGACGGCACCGGCAATGCCGTCCTCATCCTCATGGAATCCCTCACCACGGACCGCGACGCCATCACCAAGATTCACCAACTCGCGATCCTGGAAGAAGGGAGCAAAGTACCGGTAAGTACAAAGTACTTGACACCACAAAGCAAAAGCCTATCCTGATAGCGACGCGCCCCGCTGGCAATCACGACCAGCGAAGGCCACGGCAGAAGGGACGCTGCCCGCCGTCCCGGCCAGCTTCCCTTCTGCCATCCCAACCCCGGAGGCAGCATGACCACCCTGCAACCCAAACAACTGCACGCCCGGCTCGTCGCGACGCGCGATCTCCTGCTCGATCTCGCCAACGAAAACCAGGCCACCGCCCGGCAAATCACCCGCGCCGACTTCGACGCCGACACCTGGTTTGCCTACCGCAAGCTCTGCGAAACCCTGCACAACGCCGCCTCGGACGCCACCCTGCTGGCCGCTTCCGTCTCCCCGAAACACGAGCCAACGCATGTAGCCTACAAAGAGGCAGCGGCATGACCCCGCCCACCCCGCAGGAACTCATGCACCGCCTCGCCTTCTCCGCCGACATGCTCGAAGCCATCGCCGAAGGCCTTCGCGCCAACGCGGCCAGCCTGCCGGACACCCGCGCCAAGGACCGCATCGCGGAAACCTGCGACGATTTGGCCGCAATTTCCTGTGTGCACCGGCTCCTGTCTCAAGGCATCGAAAGAAACTCCAAAAAAGGGCCGCAAACGGCAGCTATCGGCAGTAAGAAACCCACCCCGGAAGGCCACCAGCCATGCGTAACAGGTTAACTGCCCTAGAGATAGCGGAAGCGGAGCATCCCGGTATCCTCCTCAAGGCAAAACAAGCCCTAGACCGGGGTAAATCCTCTCTTCTTGTGGCCGGTCTTCTCAATCGGGAGTTCTCCCTGTCCCTCACCAAGTCCACCGTCGAGAAGTACCGCAAGAAGCGCTGGCAGGTGCAGAGAGACAACCTCAGCCAGCAAAAGGAAGACTTCCACGATCTCGCCTCCCAGATCAAAGATGGCAACCTGAACGAAGCCGCCAAGGCGCTCCTATTCCAGTCGGTTCGCCAACTCGATCCCCACGCCCTCCTCGGCATCATGCGGATCAACGTGCAGAGGGAAAACCTCCGGCTGAAGAAGAAAGCCCTCCGCGATCTCGCGAAGACCAACGAGCCCCTGCCCCAGAGGACGCCCGAGGAACAACAAGCCGCTATCGAGCATGTCAGCAACGCCATGCGCGCTATCTTCGGCATCGGCGAATTCGCAAGCCACGACGCTTGGCCGCAGGGCAGGTACCTGCTCAAGGGAGAATGCCCGGTGGCCCAAGCCGATCAAAAGCTCTCGCCCATCCTCCTGGACTGCGCCTACCGGAAACTGTGCAGGCCGGAAGGCTTCCACGGCATCGTCTACGACGGCCCCAACCAACCCCAGGCTATCGCCCGCCTGAAAGACCTCTACGCCCTCGAACACATCCCCTGGCCAGGAGACCCCGATGCAATGCCCCAAGTGCAAGAAGACCAGCGAAGTGATCGAGACGCACGGTCCCTTTAGAGACCGGCGCTGCCTCAATCGCAAATGCCGCAAGAGCTTCACCACGCTGGAGACCGTCCTACACCCACCCGTGGAAAGAGCCGTCACGCTCTTTCGGCACAGCCTCAAGCCCCCGGAGAAAAAGCCATGACGCCCGGCGATATCCTGCAAATCGTCCAGCCCGCCATCGACACCGGCCAATGCCTGTTGGTCACCTACCAACACAAGAAAGACGGCCATATCACCACGCACTCTGTCGTGCCCTACTCCGTCGAGGCCGGCGCCAGAAGCAAAACCGGCAAGGTCATGTTCTGGGCCTACTGCCTCGACCACCGGAGAATCGAACAGCGCATCCCCGAAAACGTCCTCGGCATTGAGCCCACGCAAGGCGACTTCGCCAGTGCACCCCCCTGGCCCACCAACGTCTGACCCTCCGAAATCCGAAATCCGAAATCCGCCCTCGCTCCTCTTGCATCTTGCATGTTGAATCCCGCATTGTCTGTCCACGGCTCCCGCCGCGTATGCCACGAGTCCCTTGCATCTTGAATGTTGAATCCCGAATTGTCTGCACGCGGCTCCCGCCGCGCGGAACATCGGCTACCGTGGGCTTCCGCAGTCACATTCTCAAACTCTCATGAGGTGGCGCAAACAACGCGCCAGTCGAAAAGCCGCACGCCTTTGTTCTGCGCGATCCCCCCTACGTACGGATCCGCACCCGTGCAGGCGGCAGGGGGGGGAACAAACATTGCCGTACACCATCGGTGAGGGGGTCCCCCCTGCTGCCGCCTTGCGCACGGGCGCGGACACATCACCGCACCCGTGCGCGTTTTCCAGGTTGCTTGCTCACCGCGAATTCCTTCGTCCAGAGCGTGCGGCAACGAACCAAACCATCCAGCGGAGGCTCCCTCTGCGCACGTCGGCAGCATTCCCGCGCCTGCAAGTTCAGCGCTCCCGCGCCCCGCAACCCGCCACCACGTGCACACCCTTCGGAATCCGCCCTCCGAAATTCGGAATCCACCGCGCCCCGGCGCAAGCACCCGCACACCCGGACATCGGCACGCTTGCCGAGGCAAGCTGTTTCGAGCCGAGAGGCAGGGAAGGCAAAAAGGCAGCGCAGCACGTCCCGACGCCCGCACACCGAAAGAGCCACAGGGAGGCGGGCATCGAGGCGTGCAACAAGACGCGCAATTTCGGAAGAGTCCTGGCCACACCACAGCCAGGACGAAAGGCAAGGCGGAGGCTTCGCGCTAAGTCAATCGCCCGGCAAAAAACGACCGGGCGCAAACGACGGTGGTACGCGGGGCAACTGGCGCACGTGGTACCGCTGGCGCTAGCAAGCCGCAACACGCACGCACCGCAAAAGGGGCGGACCGTGGAAGGCCGAAAAACTAGCAGGCCACCTAAGGAAAGACTTTCAAGGTCCGGACGGGCCGAAACGCGGTCTGTCTAGTGCGTGCAAAGGACAAGCGCACGCACTCGGACGCCAGACCGCTGGCCCCTTTTACATAACGTGCATTATCACAGCGGGCGGGTGGAAGCAGACCTTCGCCGTGATAATGGTACGTTATGCAAACCGAATCACCTCGCCGCTTCGCTGGGTCCTAACCATGCTCTTCCAGGCGCGGTCTGCGTGACCGTCTGGGGTGCGACGGCCAGAGGGGACGGAGCGCACACTCCGTAAACGTGCGCGGGAAGACGGAGGGCGCGACGGCGTCATTGAGAAAGTACGGCAGGTCACGCCGTCGCGGAGGAAGTTTATCCAAGTGCGCCTACGCAAAGCCCCAATCTCCTACGGGGGGCTTTGCTCCGGCGCACCAAGTCAAAGGCGGGCGGGGAAGGCGAGGTTGGGAAGGGCGCTCGACAAGGCAAAGGCAAAAAACAAAATCCTCGACAGCGCACGACAACGCGCGTAGCGTCGCATCGGGAGGAAACACCATGCGACCGGAAACCGCGAAAGAGTGGCCGAACGGAAGGAACCTCATCATCGACGGCAAGGGAGAGGGGCACCTGCCGATCCGCGCGACCGGCGACGGCCCCGAGAATCACAACCTCATGGGATGCGCCCACGCGGCGCTTTGCTCGCCGGAAGGCTATCGAGGCCAGCCCTACCGAGGCCCACGCAAGACGGAAGCGATCGCCAAACTCCGCACCGCCTACCAGCAAGAAGGGATGGAGTGGCCCACAGACGGCGAAGGCGAGTGTAGCGACTGCCAGACCCAGCCCTGCACGATGGCCCAAGGCACGCGAGCGAGCGACAACCCGGTGAACATCCAACCCTACTAAAGCGCGGCGAGCCCGCGCCCCTTTCGGAATCCGTAATGCGAAATTCGGAATCGCCCCACGCGCCCCGGCCTGCTCCGCAGGGGAAAGTCCGGAATCCGCCCCAGTGGCTCTGTGCCTCAGGAGTGCCAGTCTTTCCCGCCCACCGCGAAAACCGCCCCAAGAATCGCGCCAGGAGGCCAGGAGAGGCGCGCCGAGAGGGAGACCCTGCCCGTAGCACCCCATGAATCTGCGCAATCTGCGGAATCTGCGGAAAAGCCCCGGAGAATTCCCCCGCACACGCACCCGGAGCGCCCAAACCCCGAAGTCTCCAGCGCACCACTCCGCCCCGCAGAATTACGCCAGTGAATTATGCACAGGGACAAAGAAGCACGCGGCGGAAAGTCCACCGGTAGTTCTACACTGGTAGTTCTACAAGTCTCCAAGTCTGGAGACTTTCTCTAATCTCGCGAAAAAACCCAAAAAAGCTCAAGTGACCCTTGACAACTGCCGATAATACCGGTAAGAAGGAAGGAAGACAGGTTGAACATGCTGCGGACGGCGGCAAACTCGGGACGGCGAAAGCTCGGAAAGCACGCGGGGAACGGCACCGAGCAACCCCTTTCCCTTCAGCGCTCCGTTACCACTTCGTCAAGGCAGCAGCCAGCGGGAGTAATTCAGCGGTAGAATGCCAGCTTCCCAAGCTGGACGTCGCGGGTTCGATTCCCGTCTCCCGCTCCATCTTTTCAATGCTGCGCACGAAGCGGTTTCACTCCGTGGTCCGTCTCGGCTCCGAGTACATTACTTGCAGGTCCTTTTCTCCGTGCAAGATCCTCGTGACTCTGCGGTCTATCAATGCGCTGGCGGAGAGGGAGATTGCCCGTCCCAATCATCTCAGCGTCCTGCGCTTCGATGACTTCGACGGAGCGGCGGCCCATTTTAGTCCGAGACAACGCGCCATGAAAACGGGTCCTATTTGACTTTCGAATCATTTCGCCCATGGATCGATTGGTGGAGGTACGAAGACGACTCTTGCCCTGGTTTCACTGCGTAGAACCAAGACCAGCCTTGACCAAGGAGAACGAAGAACAAATGAGAAAGAAAGGGTGTTACACAAGAAAGTTGATCTACGTAATCATAACGCCTTTACTCGGCGTCAGCTTAGCCGGAGCGCAAAGCAAGTCTGACCCTCTCAGGGCCGGATTTGAAAACCCGCCGCAGGGCGCGCGTCCGCGGGTGTGGTGGCACTGGATGAACGGCAATATCACCAAGGAGGGCATCAAGCTGGACCTGGAGTGGATGCACCGGGTGGGACTGGGCGGCTTCCAGAACTTTGATGCCGCGTTGGCGACGCCGCAGGTGGTGGACGAGCGCCTGGTGTATATGACCCCTGAGTGGAAAGATGCCTTCAAATATGCGACCACCCTTGCCGATCGACTGGGCCTGGAAGAAGCGATTGCCGGTTCGCCCGGCTGGAGCGAGTCCGGCGGCCCGTGGGTTCCGGCCTCGCAGGGAATGAAGAAATACGTGTGGAGCGAAACGCTCGTCGAAGGTGGCAAGCCGCTCACGGGGACGCTGGCTCATCCGCCCTCGAATACCGGCGCGTTTCAGAATCTGGGCGTTGAAGACGACGGCTCACTTGGCAGGCATTTCAACGCGCCGCAGTTCTATGCCGACAGCGCCGTCATCGCCTATAGGGTTCCGGCTAGCGATGTACGCATTGAGGATCTGCAAGCGAAGATTACCTGGAGCGGCGGCGCCATTGACACGGCCTTGCTGACCGGCGGCGACTTGGTGAAGACGACGGCGCTGCCCATGGCGCCCATCGGCGAGAAGGCCTGGATTCAGTATGAATTTCCGCAGCCGCAGACGATTCGTGCGCTGACCATTGCGATGGGGGGCAGGGCGCCGCTCGAAGCCCTGATGCACCTGGAAGGCGAAAGCGGCCGGGCATTAGAAGCCAGTGATGACGGTGAAACCTACCGCGTGGTTACGTCGATTCCGCGGGGCGGCTCGACGCAGCACACCATTGCCTTCGCGCCGGTGACCGCGAAATTCTTCCGGGTCACCTTTAAGACGCTCCCGCCACCTCCCTCTCCGTTTGGCGATCTTGATCTGGAGTCGCTGGGTATGACTATTCCGAAGCCGGTGACGGAGCACTTCATCGCCGAACTGGTGCTGCATCCGGGAGCGCGGGTCAACCGGTTCGAGGAGAAGGCAGCCTTCACGACTTTGCCTGACCTCTATCAATTTGCGACACCCGCCGCCGCTCCCAACGATGTCGTAGCCAAGTCTGATGTGGTCGACCTGACCGCGAAAATGCACGCCGACGGCACGCTCGACTGGACACCTCCCCCCGGCAATTGGGTTGTCCTCCGCTTCGGATATTCCCTCATCGGAATCACCAACCATCCGGCAACTCCCGAGGCTACGGGCCTGGAAGTTGACAAGCTGAACCGCACCTATGTGAAAAACTACATGAACGGCTACCTGGAGAGCTACAAGGCCACCGTCGGCGCGGATTACATCGGTAAGCGTGGCATCCGCTTCGTGGTTAACGATAGTTATGAGGCTGGTTCGCAGAACTGGACCGACGACATGATCGCGCAGTTCAAGAAGCTGCGTGGCTACGATCCGCTGCCCTGGATGCCGGTTCTCACGGGGAAGGTAGTGGAAAGCGCCCAAGCCAGCGATCGGTTCCTATGGGACTTCCGAAAGACGATTAGCGACTTGATCGCGGAAGAGCATTACGGCCAGTTGGAGGCAACACTGCATGAGTGGGGCATGGGCCATTACGGGGAATCGCATGAGGGCGGACGCGCCTTCGTGGGCGACGGAATGGAAGTCAAAAAGTTCAATGAAGTGCCGATGAGCGCCATGTGGACCCAGACGCCTGGAGTGAATCAGGAGCAATACGGATACAACGCGGATGATCGCGAGTCCGCGTCAGTGGCGCACATCTACGGTCAAAACCTGGTAGCGGCCGAGTCGCTGACTTCGTGTACTGCTAGCGCCGCCTGGGCATGGTCGCCGGCGACGCTGAAGCCGACCGCGGACATGGAACTGCTGAATGGCATCAACCGCTTCGTCATTCATGAGTCGGCGCACCAGCCGCTGGTGGGCAAGGCCCCGGGAATGACTCTAGGGCCCTGTGGGCAATGGTTCAACCGCAACGAAACCTGGGCGGAACAAGCGGCTCCGTGGCTGAACTACATCGCCCGGAGCAGTTTTCTGCTCCAGCAGGGACACTTTGGCGCAGACGTGGTTTATTTCTACGGCGAAGATTCCAATCTCACAGCAATCTTTGCGGATGAGTCACCGGACGTGCCGGCGGGTTATGGCTTCGACTACATCAATGCCGACGGTCTGATCCACAGGCTGAGCGCGGCGGATGGACGAATTGTCACCAGCAGCGGCATGAATTACCGTTTGCTAGCCCTCGATCCCTACAGCCAGCACATGTCGTTGCCCGTGCTGCGGGCCATTTACAAACTGGTGGAGAACGGGGCGGTGGTAGCCGGCCCGAAGCCAACCGACGATCCCAGCCTCGCCGACGACCAGGAGGAGTTCAAGAAATTGGATGACGAGTTGTTTGGCGACGGCACAGGTGTGCGGAGTGTGGGTAAGGGCAAAGTGTACGCGGGGCAGAACGCCGAAACGGTGCTCAAAGCGCTGAATGTGGTTCCGGACTTCGACTACACCAAGCCGGAGAGCGATACGCGGATCTTGTTTGTACACCGCAAGCTGGCCGACGGTGACATCTACTTTGTGGACAACCGCAATGATCGCGACGAAACGGTAGATGCGACCTTTCGCGTAACTGGCAAGGCGCCGGAACTCTGGCATGGCGAGACCGGCGAGTCGGAACGCGCTTCCTACAAGATCGCTGACGGCCGCACCACCGTGCCGTTACACCTGGAGCCCTGGGGTGCCGTGTTCGTGGTGTTCCGCCAGCCGGCGAAGGAAACCTCGCGCACTCTGCCCAAGGTGGTGGAGACGCCGCTCGCGACAGTGGACGGCGAGTGGAATGTGGCCTTCCAGCCAGGTCGCGGCGCGCCGGCCTCCATGACTCTGGAGAAGCTGATCTCGTGGACGGACAGCACGGATGCGGGCGTGAAGTACTTCTCCGGAGCGGGCACGTACACCAAAACCATTCCGGCTTCCTCGGATTGGTTCAAGAACGGAGCGCATTTGTGGATCGACCTTGGCGACGTCAAGAATCTGGCGGAGGTGACGGTGAACGGCAAGTCGCTGGGCATCGTCTGGCATGCACCCTACCGCGTGGATGCAACCCGCGTGCTGAAGCCTGGCGCCAACGAAATCGAAATCAAAGTGATCAACGCCTGGGTCAACCGGCTGGTTGGGGATCAGCAACCCAACGTGACAACGAAATATACTTTTGCAGATGTGAAGCCCTACAAGGCCAACTCACCGTTGCTGCCTTCGGGACTCCTCGGTCCGGTCTATGTGTTATCTCTGACGATACAGTAAGAGGCTTGAAAGTGCATGGTGCAGCCGCAGTGCTCGCAGGCCCTCGGGTCCGGGTGTTCCCTGCTGCCGCGTGCGCCCACCACTTGCAATGTGTACGTCAAAGACCTCTCAACCGAGAAACGAGGGAAACTTAATGCGATTTCTTAGCTATGCAGCCGCGCAAGCGACAAATATTGCTTGACATTATTCACATTAAGAACTAATTACTATTCCCCTTGTTCCGATACCTTTCGCTGTCCGGCTGGATTCTGGGAAATGAGAGGCATTGTGGGCGATCTCGGGTTGACGGTCGCGATTACTCGGCCAACCGGAGTTCACAAGAGGTCTGTAGCGCTCGCCAGTCGGTTTTGAAATAGGTCTGGCCTGGAGCCGTGAGAATTAGCTTGGCGAATCGAGAGCCGGTCTGCAGAAGCGTACTACGCCAAGGCACGGGTGGATAGGAGTGGACTTCGCATCGGACAATATTGCGCCTGCCACAAACTCATAAGGCAGCCCCACATTCATTCGCGCCCAGTGGAGAGGACATGACCAACCCGAATTGGCATTCCCAAAGAGCGTGGCGCTCTGCCGGCTCTTCTTGGCTCGTTTGCGCACTGTTTCTGTGTTCCTGTCGGCACGCTCGGACGCCGCAGATCGAATTGGCGGTTGACACGTCCCAGTCCCGGGGAAGCATTGATCTCACTCGCTACGCTCTTGGCCAAGGGGGATTTTCCTACGAACCCATGATCGACGGAGTGATTCCTCAGATCACTCAGCTCCATCCGCAGACCATTCGCCTCTTCATCATGGAGTACTTCAACATTTATCCCGGTCATAATCAGTATCGTTGGAACCGGCTCGACAAGGCGCTTCAGGTGATTCAGGCGACCGGGGCCCAGCCCATCATGTGCTTGTGCCTCAAGCCGAAGGTCCTCTTCCCGAAGGTCGATCAAAAGGTTGTGTTTCCTACTTCGTGGCCGGAATGGGAGTCCCTGATGGAGCACTTAGTCCGCCACTGCAACGACAGCAAGTTCGATGTGGCATATTGGGAAATGGGCAACGAAGTGAACATCGGCGAAGCGGGTGGCGGGCCCTATCTGTTTAAACCGCAGGACTACCTCACTTACTACACTCACACCGTCAATGCGATTCGACGGGCCGACGCCCACGCCAAAGTGGGAGGGCCGACGCTGGCCACTTGGGACAAAGGTCCGTTGCTCGGCAAAGACGATCCCATCCTCACCGCGTTGATCGATTACTGTGGGAAAGGTCAGGCTCCGCTGGATTTTGTCTCCTGGCACCTCTATGACAATGACCCCAAACATTTCCGTCAAGAGGTCCGGGGAATGCGGTCGATGTTAGCCAAGTATGACACGCTCAAGAACGTCGAAACGATTCTTGATGAGTGGAACATGGCGCTCGGCGGCGCAGTTATGAACCCGTACTTTCAACCGGCCTTCGTACTGGAAACCACGTACGGCTTCTATGAAGAGGGGCTGAGCCGTTCTGGTTACTACCACATCCGCGACATCCTGTTGGATCCGAAGCAGTTCACTTTCTTGTCCGAGCCGACGGTGACCTCCACGACTCATCTATTCAATGAAATGCCCATCTATTTGGGTCTCTATGACTCGGAAGGCCGGGTGCGACCAGCCTATTATGCCTTAAAGGTGCTCAGCCAGATGAAAGGTGAAAAGCTGGCGATCGCGGGCGTCGGTCCGGACGTGAAGGGATTTGCCGTTCGCAACGAAGGGGGGGTGCACATACTGTTCTGGAACTTTCCCGACAGACAGCCGAAAACCTACCAAGCGGGCGTTCGCTTCCCGAACGAGAAAACCGGAAACGTGCGGTTGTTCCGGCTCGACGCCGAGAGTGCTGTCAACAACTGGAAGATTATCAACAGCGGCAGCCTCGAAGATATGCAGCAGGTGCCGCTGCACGTGACTTTGCACCCGTACGAAGTTTATTGGATTGAAGTGCAGCCGGAATGATCAATCATTATTGGACAAAGCCGCACGATTCACGATAGCTGCCCCTCAGAAGGTTCCGGCCGCGGATGAGCATGAAAGGGAAGGGAAATGTCACGCAATCTGATAAATCGTAATGGAATGTCGCGGCGGGACTGGCTGATGTTGACCACGGGCAGCGCCGCTGCGGTTCCGCTCTTCGGCCAGAGTCACTTTGAGGTTGAGCCGTTGCCGGCAGGTTCGCACGTGTCCGCCGCGGAGCCCAGCGTGTTCAGGCGCGTTACGCTCGAAATGAGTTTAAAGCCGTTTTACCGTACCGACCAGCGTACCGTCCGGTCGGTTGCGACGCATGTCTTCCAGCAATGGGCAGCCCTGTTGCGGCGCGTAGACGCGTGCGCCGTGATGCTCTGGACTGCCGACGGCAGCGAGATCCTCGAGTATCGCGGAAATCTTAAAGATGAGATCGAGTGGGGCCGATACATCGGGCGCGCCAACCCTGAGAAAGCTCCCCCGAAGGCGGACCCCTCGGAGATCGACATTCATCAGCAGGCCCGGCTGTATATGGCGAATCCCCCGAGGATTACCTACGGCACGCTTCAGCAAATTGTCGAAACCCTCAAAAGCGTGGGAAGGACAATGACCGGCAAGCCCGTGACGGTAGGTGCCACCTTCGATCCAGGTCCGGAGTTCGCACGGTCTCCCTTCAAGTATGAGAGGCACACGGAGATTCTGGCAGAGCCGGACCGTGTGTGGGTCGATTGCAGTGCGACGCTGACTCCTGACGATAAAGCCTATGCCGGCTTCCCCAATGGGATTCCCCACGGCACACGCTTTGGAACGTTCTTGGGGCGGCAGGCGCAGCGTTTCCTTTCCGACCTCGGCTTTGACTACATCTGGTTCTCTAATGGTTTTGGCTTCTCCGCTACTTCCTGGTCCGTGAAGGGTCCGTTGTTTGACGGTCAGGCATTTCACCCCGAGAAGGCAGCAGAGATCCGTATTCGCGTTTTGGAGTTCTGGAAATCGTTCCGCCAGGAATGTCCGGCGTACCCTGTGGAGTGCCGCGGCAGCAACCTTTCCACCGGCGCAGACCTGAGCGCCAGTGCCTCGCCACTTCGCGACATTTACGATGGCGGGTTCAATATGGTGGCCCCTCCGAATTCACCTTGGGCCGCGATCGACGGGGACTTTGGCCTGGAAGTCTCGGGCTATCTCTCTCACCTCGCGCATCTGCCGGAAGGCGACGTGTTCCCGTTCCGTTTCTACACCCATGATCCCTGGTGGTTGAACAGCCCCTGGTTCGACCGCTACGGGCGTGAACCCCATGACATTTACCTGCCTTTGGCGCTGGCGCGGCTCGACCGCAAGGGGAAGGTCACTCCGCCCTCTTTCCTCGAATTCCTGACCATCGATAATTCTTACGGTGAGCTGCCGGACGCCTGCCCGAACGAGGTGACTCCCCACATTCTCCGGGCTATGGACCAGTATTCCGACGAGCCCGGGCTGCTCACGTGGGTTTACCCATTTCACGAGTTTCACGAGGCGGTCTTCGGCGCATCGCCGCACCCGGGCGAGCCGTTTTTCAGCGACTGGTTCATGCGGAACGCCGTGAACGCCGGATTGCCGGTGAATACCGTGGTCTCAACGGACAACTTCATCTCGTCCCGCGAAGCAACTTCCGATCTTTACCGGGACACGATTCTGGTGACGCCCGTTCCCGTGGCGGCCAGCCCACTTGAGGCGGCGTTGATTGCGGACGTTCGCCGTGGGCAACGGATTCTCTTTTACGGGTCGGTCGACCGTGCCAGCCAGACCCTGTTGGAGTTGCTCAACCTGAAACTCTCTTCGCCCCTGAGCGGAGAGCTTGAAGTGCATTCATCGCTGGTATTCGACGTGGTCCGGCACGGGAAGCTGCCCACGCGCCTGCTTCATCGCGACGTGCTTTCGGACGGCGGCATTAATACGGTGTTGCTCCAGGCCGGCATTCGGGACATGGACGTGTGCGCCACGGTGTCGAGCGGATCGGCTGAGCGAGTTTTCGGCCTCACGCGAGCGGTCGGCTCCGGCCGGCTTGCGTGGGTGCGAGGGAGTCTCTCCTCTTCCATCACTGATGAGGCCCTGCCGCAACGTGACGACCCAAACCAGCTTTTTCCCGCCGAGCTCCTGATGCGCTTGATGTTGGCGAAATTCGGCTACGAATTCCGGGTAGAAAGGCCGACCCTTGAAACTCGGATGCCGCTGGTGCTTGTCTCCCGAAGTAACAATGGCTTTTTCTTCTCGGGTTACAGTCCTTCGACCACCGCGACGCTGCGCCTGCGTTTCCCGCAGGGCGCGCCCATCCTCAACGGGTATGAAACATGGCTGGAGGACGGCCGGTCGGTTTACACCATGCCGCGCGCCTGGCGCCGCGAGTGCCGGTGCTTTGTCGATCAGAACGCGGAAGGCGAAATCTCCTGCGTCGAGAGCACGGCGGAGGAGGTTGGGGTCCGTCGCCGTATGTTGCTGGGTGCTCTGAAAAGCGCCACGGTTCGTTTCTACCCGGAGATTCGGCCCTCCGGCCTGCCCGTGCGAATGGAAAATAACGAGAAGCGCATCACGTATTCGCAGGAAAGCGGAGGCAGGTGCCTGATAGTTCGCGATATTACCGGCAAACTGCTCATGTCCTGGTGATGCGAATCGAAGGCAGAGTTTAGTTTCCACATCGCTTCGCGACCGGGGAGCATTCCTGGAGTCGCCGCCCGACATTTGTCGGTGTGCGGGTGCGTACCGAAAAAGGAGATGGTACTGTCATGCATATTCGCGTCAACGGACTAGCGCTGCTGTTAGCTGTTCTTTTAGCGAGGCCTCTCTGCGCGCAACTTCCGGAGGCGCCGGCGAGCCCGCCGCCTGATGACCGTCTCAAGGCGGATATTCTGGTGGTCGTCGCGCACGCCGACGACGATACACTTCTCTTCGGATACCTTGCTCGTGCGATCTACGATGAACACAAGCGCGTGGCGGTGATCTACACGACGATCGGCGACCACGGCGAGAACCGAGTGGGCTATGAGCAGGGAGCAGCCCTTGCCTTGGTGCGGGAGATGGAAGCACGCAGCGCCTTCGCCGCCCTGGGCGTGCTTAACGTCTGGTTTCTCGGTGCGCCGAATGTTGCTTCGCCGCTGGAGAATCCGCTCGGGTCGCTAGAGAAGTGGCCGCACGGGATGACGCTGGAGAAGACCGTGCGATTGATCCGGCTGATAAGGCCGGAGGTGGTCATCACCTGGCTTCCGGATTACGTCGTCGGCGAAAACCATAGCGACCATCAGGCCGCCGGGGTCCTGGCGACGGAAGCTTATGATCTTGCCGGTGATCCCCTGGCGTTCCCGGAACAAGTGACTCCGCCGGTGGATTATCGAGGCTTCGGGAATCTCCTGGAAGGGTTGCACGCCTGGCAGCCCAAGAAGCTCTACTACATGACTGACGCTTCGCATACCGATATGTTGCAAGGTGTTGGCCCCACGTACTTGGCGAATGGCGTTTCACCCGCCCGGGGCATTCCGTATTCCCGGATTGTCGCCCAGGAGGTGAGCTACTATTTGAGCCAATCCGAGGGCCTGCCGGCCAAGCAGGCTCTTGCGTCGGGAGATCTGCGTACCTACGAAACCCCCGTGCAGTTGATTTTTGGCAAGTCATCGGTGAAATCGTCAGTGACCGGAGACGTGTTTGAGGGTATTGCTCCAGTGCCCGCGCCTTTCTCGCCGCCGCGCGGCTACCAGCCTGAATCGCTTCGGGGCCTCTCGCTAGAGCTTGGAAGCCCTTGGCACTTCTATCGCCAGTTCTGGAAAGCTCATAATCTGGACCAACTCGCGCAATTGCATTCGCCCGAAATTGGGCTGAAAGAGGGACAAACCACTCCCTGCACGGTGCTGCTGCTGATCCGGAACGATACCGACCGGAGCCGCGAGGTTAGCTTGACAGTTAGCCTTCCGGCCGGATGGAAGGAACTCCAGGGCGCCGCCCGCTATCCTGTTCCGGCGCACGGCGTGTATCCCGTCCGGGCGGAATTTGTGGCGCTGGCAACGTCCGGGCCTGAGTGGAAAACCATCGCGTGGAACGCCGATGCGGACGGTACGCGGGTAGGGTCGGTCAGTCTGCGGGTTCTCAGCGCGCCTTCAGGATCAGCTTTCCGTCCCGCTGGAGAGCCCGGCGGGCCCGACGAGTGAGGCCAGGAACTTGTGCGGGGAGTATTCAACGAAGTCGCCGCCCGATGCATTCGGCTGCGCTGCGCGCTTCCCGACAGCCCACCTCGCCATGCGGCGAGTATTTCCGCTTTCCTCTCCACCGCTCCACCGCCTGCCAGGAAACGAACGGGGCAAGGAAGGTCTGACCCTTTTCCCTCAATATTGAACCTCGACTGCGTAATGGTTCTCGGTGGCGTTCAATGTTATGAGTTCCTTCTCCCGGCCGAGGTGCTGCCACTCCCTCCCGTTAAGAAGAACGTGCTTCATTATTTGCTTTCGCGGATGGGCAACTCGGAGGCTAATTTCGCGCAGCCGCTCAGGGCGCTGTTTGTATAGTCGCAAGTCGATCAATATCTTTCCTTGGTCAACCCGTGACTCCGCCGTGAGGTCAAGTTTTCCGAAGTAGGTCATTCCTCCCTTCACTTCGATACTTTTTCCCGCTTCCAGCCAACGCCTCGGGATTCCCTGCAACAGGTGAAGGACGCCATTTTCCTCCAACATAATCGTCTGACGAATCATTCCCACCACTCTTGAACCGCCGGAAGCGTCCATGAAAAAGGGCGTGTAGCGCTGATCGTAAAGGTCAAACCTCTCCACGGCGCCAAGGGTTTGTTTATCGACTCCGTAGGCAAGAATGGAATAGAAGGTGAGCAACGCCTTCTCGATCTCGCCACGCAGCATCCAAGCACGCTGCCAGATGTCCTCGGAGATGTCCACGTAGTAGGCATTCGGGAAGCGCAAATCGCCGTCTTTGCGCAATGCCCCGGTCAGACCCACGATATCCCGGTTGTAATGATTCTTCATATAGCTTTCGAGCTGCGGGAAAGCTGGGTCTTGTGGACTGATGAACCCGGTATCGACCAGCGCCAGGGCCCCTGTCGCGAAATCTGCCCATCCCGGAGCGGGGGGATCGTAGAGATGGTCAGGGTACGGCGGTAAGTTCGAGTCCGTTTGCCGTACCCGCCGCATCACTTCGAGGATGTCCTGGCGGTATTCCTCGGCCTCCCTCACCAAGCGCGGACCTTCCGCATGCCCGATGTCCGCCAGGGCTTGAGCCACACGATTCAGGCCCTGATAGGAATAACCGTCGGTATAGCACAAGAAATGTGTTTGGCTATGCTCCATGTCCACAGTAAAGGAGTTGTCATAGGGCTCTCCCGCCGGCAGCAAGCCGTACTGGAGTACTTTCTGTCCCTGACGGTCCTTCTGTTTTGTCTGCTGGCGCTCGTTAATGATCCAGTCGCAGGCCTTAATCAACGCGGGAGCAGCCCGCTCCAGGTACTTGGCGTCATTCGTGTAGAAGTAGTGCTCCCCGAACGCGTAAAGCACCGACCCCGTCCAATTCATCCAACCCGGGAATCCTCGCGTATTCCCTTTATTCTTCTCCGCGGCCAGGCCATAAATTGTTGACGCGGAATCGCTCTCCCATCCGCTTTCCTCGTAAGCGCCCGTGCCGCTGAAGTACCCCTTGTAGCCTTTCACCTGTCCGAACGGCGGGTCCTTATCCTGCATCTTCAGAAAGTATTCGAGCGACTTGCCCACATCCTCGTGGTACCCCATGGCGTCCAGCGGGACCAGCATCTTCATAGCTTCCCACGGCCACACGCCGAGATAACCTTGGACCGGCACGTAGTACTCCCGGTCCGCCGCCTGTAGCATCTGAGGCTGGTTGTGGAGGATTTGAGCCTTGTAGATATTGTTGACCACATCCTCCGGTACACGAATCTGAGTGCCCTGCGCTAGAATGCCTTGCAGGTCCAATGCACGGCGGTCACGGGCTGACATGAAATCGATCTCACGCAGGCGCTCAATCTCGGTTGGCGAGAACCCTTTCGCATTACTGCTGACTTCCAGCCGGACACTCTTTCTCGCTCCTGCCCGGAGATCCATTTCAAACCTCAGTGCGCCCTCGAACACGGTCGTTCTGATCTCCGGGTCCGCCGAATAAATCCCCAGCAGCACGGATCCTTTACGAAGGGTTTGGTCCGTCGGCATGAGCCGTTGGCTGGGAACAGGCGGCAATGAACCCTTCACTTCAAGAAGGTCGTATGAGTTATAAGGAGGTGGAGGGACCGAATCAGCGGTAACCGTCGCCGGAACAAAGGACCACAACACAGCATGCTGGCCTTCTGAAGGGTCGGTATTGAGGACGCTCATCTGGACCATTGCCACTTGCTTTTCATGCCCGCTTCTCACGTCGCGGGCTTCCAACAGCGTCGCAAAGGCAACCTGTTCGTACAGCAGTGGGCCATCCTGCCACTGACTCATCACGATGGGAAGATAGCCATCCTGCAACGACCGCCTTACCTCACGCCATCGCACCTGCCGCGGCCAATCGCCGACGCCAAACGCGAATGGGTTCGCCACCATGCCAATCGCCATTGCCGGCAGCACCCAAATCACCTCGGGATGAGCTTTGACGCTGATCACGGGGCTCTTGGACATCGGGCCGCCATAGAGGCTGGCCACCTCTTCGTAGGTCACTTCATGCCCGTCCTGGTGCACGCGGTCGAAGGTAAGAAGCTGACGCCCAGGATTCTCCTCTGCGACCTTCGACCTATCCGCAAGGTCGGAGCCGGGGGCCTCGGCCTGAGCAGGCATCCCCATGCCTAATTGCGTCAGAAGAGGCACTCCCACGCCTACCCGTCGAAAGAACTCCCTCCGCGACGGCCCCCCATTGTTTGCGTTATTGCTGTCTTCACTCATGTCTCCTCCTTCGTCCAAACAGGTACCAAGCACTGTTCGTGAACTTCCTCACTTTTCGAGGTTGGTGAATGTACTTGCGGTCACCGGCAGCAGTCCGGAATGAACTCAATCTGTCGGGCATGGCGAATCGTCAGCAGGATGACGGCAAACCCGGCCGGGTAAAGCAGGCCGGAAGCTACAAACAAAGGTGAGTAGGAACCGTGCAGCACCACCACGCCGATGATCAGACTGGAAAGAATTCCTCCCACCCCGCCCGCGGAACCGCTGACTCCCACGATGCTGCCGACGATGCGAACCGGAAAGAGGTCGCCAATGAGGGTCATGTAATTGGTGATCCAGAAGCCGTGCGCGAACATCAGGATGCTCATCAAGGAAATCGCGAGTCCAGGGCTGGAAACGAAGATGCACAAGATGGAGAAGGGCGTCAGGAACGCGCCGAAGCCCAGCAGCGTCTTTCGCGCGGCGTTGACTGACCAACCCGATCTGACCAGGCGATCAGAAGTCCAGCCCGCAAAGATATTTGAGACACCAAGCGTCATGAATGGAATCCACATCAGGTTGCCAATCGCGGCCAGCGGAATGTGGCGCGTCTGGCTGAGGTATTGCGGAATCCAGAACATGTAGAAATAAAACACCGGGTCCAGCAAAAAGCGGGTGAGCGCGAGTCCCCAGACTTCTTTCAAACGTAGCAGTCGTTTCCAGGAAATGAGAGTTTCCGCCGGGAGTCCCCGATCGCCGGTGGTTTCGAGTGGCGCGCCATTGCCGCTCTCGGTGATGTAATGAAGTTCGTCGGCGCTGACGAAACCGGATTCCCGCGGCAGCCGAAAGAAAACGAGCCACGCCACCAACCACAGAAGACCGAGCGCGCCAGTGGCCAGAAACGCCCCCCGCCAACCAAACCGTAAACTCATCCACACCGTTACCGGAGGCGCGACCACGGCGCCAAAGGCCGATCCGCCGTTGGCGAAGCCCACGGCGGCTGCCCGCTCCTTGCGCGGGAACCACTCGATCGCGGCCTTGGTCGCGCCGGGAAAGCATCCACCTTCTCCGGCTCCCAGCAAAAAGCGAAAGCAGCCCAGTGCGAAGGCGCTGTAAGCAACGCTATGCAGCAGGCTTGCGAGCGTCCAGAGACCCACCGAGAGGGCCAGCCCGACGCGCAGCCCCAGCCGATCAATGACGCGCCCTCCGACCGTGAACATCACGGTGTAGCTCAGGATGAAGGCCGAAACCACGTGCGAGTACCCGACGTTGTCCAGATGCAGTTCGCGGGTAATGGTGGGGGCGAGAATGGAGAGCGTCTGCCGGTCGAAAAAGCTCAGCCCCGTAGCAACGAAAAGGAGTGAGGCGATCCACCAGCGGAAATGGGCGATCTTGGTCACGGATGTTCGAGTCAGGATGATTTCTCGGTGATGACCGCTGTCTCCAGGTTCAGGATTTCTCCGACCTGCTGGATGAGGTGAGCATTGTGCCCTGTGCCCAACGCAAAGTGATGGGTCGGACCTTCGGCAACCCAACGTTTCAGAAATGTGCGCACGTCCGGCGGGAAGAAGCCGCGAGTATTGGTGTTGCCCGTGGGAGGGATCGGACCGTGCACGCTCTCGCCCTCGGCGATGACGAACTTGAACTTGCCTCCATAGGTGACACCGATGCTCAGCATGGTGATGGGCCCTTCCTTGATTCGGAACTCCACGCTCGCGCCGAAGCCGGGCTTGCCATGGTACTTGAGGAGGCTGCGCAGAATGGGCTTACCTTCGGCAATGTTGAGGTGATGCGGACCGTCGTGCCCGACGAGTACAAAACCCTCCTTGAAGTCGATAGGATGAAATTCGGCGAAGCTGCCCCCGATGTCGAGCCGGTCTTCAATTAGCATGGCGACGCACGTCTTTAGGTCGGATTCGCCGCACATCGGAAAACCTGCGGCGGTCAGCAGGGAATTGCCGACAATCAGGTTGGTCACAAGTTGACGCATTGGGCTTCCCGGCTCGCCCTCGTAGTAGTAGGCGAGTCCGTCCAGTTCGTGCTCATCGACGAAGCGATCCAGCGCCACTCCGGCCCGGGCCGCCATGTCGAGATCATTCCTCGTCAGCTTTCGGGTGATCGGGTCGGATTTCGGATCGGGCGTGTCGAAGATGTCAAGGATTTGCCGCTTCTTTGCTTTGAGGTCGGCGTCAGAGACATTGTTCACGCTCGGGATTGGAATCCGGCTGCGACGGATTCTCCATTACGGTTACACCGCCGATGGGCAGCAGCACCACCGAGCGGACTTTCAGGCCATAACGAACCGCCAGAAA
>JBKQVI010000328.1:0-7784 GCA_052139985.1 Terriglobia bacterium | reverse complement strand
GACAAATATCACTCATATTCGTCACTATTTTGCCCTTGTGAGGACCGATTGCTCAAAACAAAGACCTTGCATCCCGAAACCGCCGAAAACCCGCCGGAGAACGTGGAAGTTAGGCTAGGAGGTCCTTGTCGGGCAGGGCATTGAGCTTACGTTTTAGCATGTGATTCATCGTTGTCTCCTGTTTCTGAGACCCTGTTCATTGGTAAATTGGCCGGTCTCTACCAATGATTTGGTAGACTGTTTTTTACCGACGTTTTGTCGTATTTGGGGTGCTCTCGAATCCGCGCGGATTGTAAGCCAATGAAAACAAACCAAAAATGATTCTTGCTTGCCACGACCAACAATCACTAGAACACCGGATTTGGCGTTGCACTTTCATTAACACCTCTCTCAGGTGGGTCACCCCGGGCTCTGAGCCTCTCCCAACAAGTTTCCCGCCAACAACAAGTCAACGATAACCTTTGACAAGCTTATTTGAATCGCCATACACTGTTTCCAACTTCAAATGGTTGGATTCCGTATATCACGCAAAAACGAGCATAAGCATCTCCGCCCGGGTCGAGCTCGGCTCTACAAAGAAGACGGGGAAGATTTGGTCCGCCGCCTAAATGCAGTCTCACGGCTGGATACTGTGGATTTACTCGCGGACATGGGACACAACTGCTACCACGGAAGACGCCGGACTGGATCGTCCATGGACGCAGCGGCAGACTCCTTAATAAAGGTCATCGCGAGAAGCCTTCGTGAGCCCGCTGAGCATGTCTGGTTTACAGCCGCTTTGGCAGAATGCCTTAACGTTGACGAAGACCCGTGGCTCCGAGAGGCCGCCATGATGGTAATGATCAGGCACCCCAAGCCAGGAGAAAGATTGTGGTATCAATTCGCGTTCTCGGTCATGTTACGGTCGGCGACTCAAGATTCGACCAAACGTGCGCACACAGCAAGTAATTCACATTCGAGCACAAACGCAGCCCGCGTAAGCCTAAAGTGGCCATTGTTGTCCTGCGACGAGGAATTACATAGAAGGGTCATTTCTCTCCAATATGATTTGCATAGACGTGGAAGCCCTGGCTTTTTTGACGAACGTCGCCGCAGTATCCAGTCGCTCAAAGCGAAGGGGTATCTCTCCGATGACAGGATGGCGCTCGAACTGAGAGCCCTAGACTTTCTTGAGACGAACCTCGTCGAAATTGAGAGGGAACTCGAGCTCAACAAAATAATCTCTGACTTTTCGATTCAATTGGCCGTCCAGGTTTTTGACCTCTGGGTGCGCCGTAAGCTCAATGGTGTGAGGCTCAGCTTCAGGCTTGCCCTTGACCGATTAACCTCAACTTACCGCCTAGTCCCGCTAGAGGCCTGCTGCCGACTTGATGACCCAAATCAAATTGAATTGCGTTGTATAGAGGCACGAACTGTGCTCAGCGCTTGCCTAATTGCCTACTTAATGCTGCCCGGTATTGACGGGCGAATTGAAGAGTGGGTGGAAGAGTTAGGCTTGATCGATCGGCTAGCTTTTGCCGATGTCCTGGAGTGTTTCCTTAGATGCCAAGTGTGCGGCCGGTGGGTATACGCCGTGAACAGCCGACGCAACTACTGTAGCGACAAGTGCAGGTATAGCGTTTGGATGAGGACTCCAAAGGGCCTGGAGAAGCGGAGGGAAGCCAGTTCTGCTTGGCGAAGTCGATACAGCGAGGAAATCCGTGAGGCCACGCCAAACGTCACACGGCGCAAAAGCACCCAGTGACTTGCCCTCACCACCCGAGGGACTTTTTCCTTCCCGCAGGAGACTCTGCCTAAAACAATCCTTCCTGCACGTGCTTGGTTTTGCGCTCGGCTTTGGCAAAAGTCTCCACCCGGTGTTCGGGATATTGAATTTTCTTGCCTTCGAGAAGCTCGGCGATGGTGAGGATTTGAATACGCGGATAGCAGCCGGGGAAGTCTTTCGATTCGTAGAACCCCCCGGCGGCGGCTTCCGTCAGCATCGGTTTGGTGGGCTCGCGCAGCGTTATCAGAACTCCGATGGGGGCCTTCTCCCGTTCCAGAACCCCCTTGAGATCGCGGACGTGGTTCACGCCGATGTAACCGCTCTTGACCTGCACAATTACTTGCTTGGCCTGGCCGCTCTTGTCATCGAAGAAGTTGATGTAACCATCGATGCCTGAGTCCGAGCCTTTCTTGTGGTCCTTAGCGGGCCGCGCGTTCACTAAGTCCACCGCCCACCACTCGAATTGGTACGGGTTAATTTCCTTCAAAGCCTCCGCGCCATGCACGTCAGTCGGCGCGCCGATGATTTCGTAGGGGCTCAGTTGTTGGCCGAAGCTGTCGCGCAGCCGGCGCTGCACCAGATTGATTGCAAGGTAGGTGATGTCGATGCCGATCCAGCGCCGCTTCAGGCGTTCGGCGACGGCGACGGCAGTTCCGCAGCCGCAGAAGGGATCTTCTGTGGCGTTGTCCGTTATGTGGCCTTAGTCCATGGGCGCAGCCGCCATTCTTAGCCACACCCGTTTCTTGCGCAACATAATATAGCCCCCTACCGTGGAACCTCCGTCTTTTAACAACTATGGAGGTTCAACAATGTTCAATCACTTATCTGCACAGCCCACTGTCCGGGCGCAGCATTGCTCGGCTGCCGCAGACCGTTCTGAATCCTGGCTTGCGGAGTTCGACGATTACATGGTCAACGAGCGAGGGTTGTCGATTGCCACAAGGCGCGGTCGCCGCTCGATTATCAGCCGCTTTCTCAGCAAAATGGTTACGGCTGGCAATCCGTTGACCGGTCTCACCATCAGGGACGTTGACGCATTTCTTCAATCGCTCGGAGAGCAAGATGGCTATTCACGGGCGTCGTTACAGATGGTCGCGAGTTGCTTGCGTCCATTCTTACGATATGGCGCAATACACGGCTGGTGTCGCACTGGTTTGGCTGAGGCCATCAAAAGCCCCCGCGTCTATTCATTGGATTCCGTGCCGATTGGCCCATCTTGGGAAGAAGTCAGGCGATTGCTTGCCCTGACGGAAGGCAAAAAGCCGACAGACATCCGGGCTCGGGCGATCCTCATGCTTCTGGCCATTTATGGCCTCCGCGCTGGCGAGGTCAAGCAACTCCGACTGGATGATTTTGATTGGAACCGAGAACTTTTGTCGGTGTCGCACTCGAAGTCGCGAAGGACACGGATTTTTCCGCTTTCCCGACCCGTGGGCGATGCGGTCTTGCTCTACATCAGGCAGGTACGTCCGCGCACCCGGCACCGAGAAGTGTTTCTAACACTGGATGGCCGTCCTCTGAAGGATATCTATATGATTGTCAGCCCCCGCCTTCGTCGGCTCCAAACGGATATTCCCCATCATGGGCCACACGCCTTGCGCCACGCGTGCGCTACGCATTTGCTCGCTGAGGGTTGCTCGCTGAAACAGATCGGCGACCAACTCGGACATCAGGATGCGGACTCCACTCGCATCTATGCCAAGGTTGACATCTCCGGCCTTCGGAAGGTGGGCGATGTGGACCTGGGAGGACTCCTATGAATCTCCAATCCTTGATTGAACAGTTCATCGCGTACCGTCAGTCACTGGGGGAACAATGGCCGTCAAACTGCACTGTTCGGGCTTTTGGCCGCTTCATTGGCGCGGACGTCGAAGTCGCCGATGTATCTCCCGAACAGGTGAACGGCTTCCTGACGGGCGCCGGGCCAATTACGCTTACCTGGCATATCAAGCTCAGCGGGCTCCGAAGCTTCTATCAATATGCCGTCAGCCGCGGGTATGTGGCCAAGGCACCCTTGCCGACTGTCTTACCAAAGCGACCGCCTACCTTTGTGCCGCATGTCTACTCTCAGGAGGAGCTGTGCCGCCTGTTGCAGGCCGCCAAACGTTTTAACCGGCCATTGTGTCTGGAGGCTGGAACACTACATCTCATGCTGCTGGTGCTGTACGGCACAGGACTACGAGTGAGCGAGCTGGTTGGCTTGAATCGGGCGGACGTAGATCTGACGGAGTGCCTGATGAAGGTGCGCCAAAGCAAGTTCGGCAAAACACGCCTTGTCCCGTTCGGTCCACAACTGCACCAGGTATTGCTCGAATACGATAAGCGGCATCCGTCATCCGGCGATGGGGCTCCGTTCTTTGCGACGCGTCTTCGTGGTCGAGTGAAGAAGGACACGCTTCAGCACAATTACCGGATACTGTGCGATCAGACCGGTATTCGCCGCACCGACGGGGCGCGTTTCCAGCCCCGGATACACGATCTACGGCACACCTTCGCCGTTCACCGGCTGACCTCCTGGTATCGGCAAGGCGCTGATGTGCAGAGGCTGCTCCCTTTCCTGTCCGTTTATCTTGGCCACGTCCATATCCGGGCCACGCAGGTGTACCTCAGCATGACGCCGGAGCTTTTGGAGGAGGCTGGCAATCGCTTTGAACAATACGCCACGAAGGAGGCCTGCCATGACTGATTCTGATACCAATCTGCTGAGCCCCTGGGTGCGTCGATTCCTGATGGAATATCTGATCGGCGAACGTAATCTTGCTCCCAACACGCAAAAAAGCTACCGCGACACCCTTCGGATGCTTCTGCCCTTTGCGGCGCGAGAGGCTGGCAAACCAATTGACCGCCTGGAAGTCATTGACCTGTCGAGTGAGCGAATACGCGCGTTCCTGCTCGAACTGGAAGAAAAACGAGAATGCAGTGTGGCGACGCGAAACCAGCGACTCGCCGGAATACATTCTCTGGCGCGTTTCATCTGTCTGCATAGCCCGGAACATGTCCAATGGTGCGGCGAACTGAAGAACATCCCCGTCAAAAAAACCTCCCGCCCTCTCGTTACTTACCTGGAGAAAGAGGAAATGGATGCCCTCATGGCGGCACCGGATCAAACGACGGACCAAGGCCGCCGCGATCATACGGTGCTGTTGTTCCTGTACAACACCGGCGCTCGCGCCGACGAGGTGGCGCACGTCCAGGTCGGCGATCTCATGCTGGGCCGCTCGCCGCGCCGCGACGGCGCTTCCGTGCGCATTCACGGCAAAGGCGACAAGCAGCGTCGCTGTCCGCTATGGTCACGAACAGCGACGTTGCTCGCGGGGTTGGTGAATGGCCGCGAGCCTGAAGCGCACGTGTTTCTGAATCGCCGGGGCGAACCATTGACTCGCTTCGGCATCTACACGCTGGTCGAGCGTTATGCAACGATGGTGGCGCGCACCATCCCAGAAACCGCAAAGAAACGCGTGAGTCCGCACACGATCCGGCACACGACAGCAACTCACTTGCTGCGGGCAGGCGTGGACATCAACACCATCCGGGCATGGCTCGGCCATGTTTCGTTGACCACGACCAATATCTACGCCGAAGTTGATTTGCAAATGAAGGCACAGGCATTAGCCCTCTGCGAAATCAAAGATGGCAAAGCGCAGAAGCCATGGCGCGCCGACCCAGGACTGATGGCATTCTTGCAGGCGCTTTGAGCCGACTTCGTTATGTGGTGTCCGACAGGGGAACAAGATGAGCATTCCTGGATAATCTGAGCGGACACTACATAACGGACAACGCCACAGAAGACCCGTTATGTTATTAATAACATAACGGGTCCAGTACGGTGTCGCCTTCGTTGCAACTTGTCCTGATGATGCGTTCGAGCAGCGCTTCAGGCTTTTGCGTTGGGTAGCCCAGGCGTTCTTGGACACCGGCGACGATGGGAGTTAGGTCCGTCCAAAGGTCCTGAAGTGGAACGCCAGGCATCTCGTCGAGAAATCGCTTGTACTCGGGCATTCCGTCGAAAGTGTGCCGAAGGCGTCCTTCCAGGGCAAATTGCCTCATATTTTCCTTTGAATAAGCCCAATATCTACCCTTGTAGGGGCGGACGGCCGCATATTCCCAACCCTCCTTGGGACTCTGAAATTCACCTTCCAGGTCGGCAATCCAACGCTCGTCAACTCCTGCATGCTTCTTGACTCGCCATTCGTATTCGGTGTCGCCTCCAGGTCGCGCGGCGGTTAGGTCGCCCCGGCGAAACCTCCGCCCAGTGTCCTCCTCTATAAGGCGATAATCTCGACCGGTGTACGACTCGTCATATTTTGTGAACTGCGGATTCCAAACATACCCTTCTTTTTTCGTGTAGAAGAGCAGCACGTCATGAATGTGGCCGTAATTCTTTAGCCCTTGCTTGGTATCACTATGCGCACTGCTTCGCTTCCAGGTCAGTTCCGACCGATAAAACTGTGGCCCGAACACCGCATCCATCAAGAGTTTGAGGTAGTGGCTTGCCGTGGGGTCGCAATGCAGATATATGCTACCCGTGAGCTTGAGCACGCGGTGAAGTTCGACCAAACGAATGGCCATCATGACGAGATAAGCCATCATGTCGTTACGGCCCAAGAAGGCCAGCAACGCCTGCATCAGGTCGGCGAGCTTGCGCGGGCCGCTGGTGACGATTTCCTTATAGACCGCCTCGGCTTCCAGGCTCCATTGCCACGTATCTTCAAAGGCGGTGATTTGCGCGGCGGATTCCTCGCCGCTCTTTTCCTTAAAGAGCACGTTGTAATTGGCGTTGGAATTGAACGGCGGGTCGAGGTAGATCAGGTCAATGCTGGCGTCCGCGACGCAGTCGCGCAAAATGTTCAGGTTGTCGCCAAAATACAGCTTATTCTTCCAGTCCATCGCAGGCGAGAATACCACAACCGCCGCCACATTGCGCGGCCATGTCGGAATCAGCACCGGCCACCAGGTGACGGTCTGTCGCCTTGTCGGAAACTGGCCGCTGCCGGGTACACGTACCGCCCAAAACGGGTTCTTGCTGGTCGCGTTGCTCATGAACGCCCGGTTTGCGATTCAGTGACCCACTTCCTTGAAATCTGTACAGTCAGAGTTTTACCGCCTCTCCGCCGATGAGGCTCGCAAGACTTGGCTCCCCTCAGACTGACGATTTCGGCTCCCTTTTATCCCCGGGGCTGACAAAAGCCTGATTAGAAATGCAGAAACTCGAGGCATGGACATCTTGCCCGCGTGAGATCAGGGTCAGGACGGCCAGGCTACGAGCGTCTCCAGGGTCGTGGGGGTCGAACCGCGGACCTAAACCGCAGGTCCGCGCTACACTTCTGCGCGGTCTCACCCTGGCCGCGGCGGGCGTAGGGCACGACGTTTTGTCGTCCTCTCTGGCAAGGGTTGTAGCCCCTTTCCTACGGGTAGGAAACAACGGGCTGGAATTGTAAAATCTTTTCCTACCGGCAGGAAATTGCGCGATTTTCCTGTTGACAACGTATCTTGCCTCTGGGCTAGGCTTAGAGGGTGAGCAGCGCGCCGCCGGACGAAACTACGTTCGGATGGAGCGCCGGCTTGCCGCCGGCCCTCACGCCAAGCCGGCAAGATGCCGGCGGTACGGGTCGTAACGCCGGCTTCCAGCCGGCACGGGGCCGACCGGATGACGGCGGTACATTCTCGGGCGCTACCCATCGGTCGGTGGCGGGTAACCACGCCCGGCGCTACCGCGCCGCCCCTCCTGAATCGGGAGGGGAGCCGTTGTTTGGCCGGCCCGGATGGGCGGCCCTCACCCTCGAAAGATGCCGGCTATCCCACGATGTGTATGAAAATACGAGCACTTAGCAAAGATTTGTGGAACTTCCAGGAAATTGTATATGGCTGAGGATAAATAACTTAGCGCACCTGCTGGGTGTCGGCCAGGGGAAAAAAGGGGAATAAAAAATAAGGGATAGTCCCACGATGTTGATGAAAAAAAAGGAAGAAGGAAGTGACATATTGACTAATGCCACGATGTTGATGAAAACAAACGGCT
>JBKQVI010000327.1:0-17649 GCA_052139985.1 Terriglobia bacterium | reverse complement strand
GACTTGTACCATGGTGGCGCCCTCCTCGGCGGCGATCCGTGATGCGTCAGCAACATCATTCTGAAACCGCTACCGCAGGAGGGCAACTGTTGACTTTCTACAAACACCTATTTTGGACAAGGATGATATCCGAAAGCTTGATCGGTCAGCGAAATCCGTGGCGCGCCGCCTTTCACAGCATGACGCCCACGGAGATGCCCCAGTTGTTTTCAGTAACATTCCGGCTTCGAACGCGTGAGTTGTCTTCTTCTGCTTTTCCACAGTGCAAGCTTGCAGGCACGAAACTCTTCCCGGGGTAGCGCGGAGCCGAACGGTCATCGCACATCTAGGCTATCATTCATTGAGAAAGCCGTCAAGAGACAAAGTGTCCCGGCCGGGAAATGGCGCCGTTCGCCTTGCCAGCACCGGTCTCAGGATGTCCCGCCGCGCAAGGGCGGACTGACCCCACCCGAATTGCACCCTTTAAGCACAGCGCGCAAGGTAAAATTCACCTTGACCGGAATGCGGGCAAAATGCTATTTAACTATCTGGTTAGTTAAATGCTCGAACGTGTCCGTGAAATCAGAGGCTACTGGAGGCGCAAACCATGCCTCTCGCCGCACAGAGGTTGTCTCTCCGGCAGTCGAGTGATAGACTTCCGGGTCCTGTATTCGAACGCGCTTGTTGCCAGGCCTGCGCATTCCCCAGTCTTCGGACTACGGAGCAGCCCAGTGAGCCCGGGATTGCCGGCAATGTCAGCGTGCCGGGGTTTCCCGCACAGATGAGCTTGCGGCGACTCCGACCGACAAAACTCGACCGCCTCTTGGGAGAGACTTTCCGTCAGGATCGATGCCAACGTCTGATGACGATCCATGAAACTTTACGTCCAACGATTGCGTAATACCCGGTAGTGCTGAAAACTAAAGAGACATTCCGACCTAAGGGAGAAGGACATTCGATGAAGCCTTACCGTCAACGCCTCGTCGCCTTGATGTTCGCTGTCAGTGTTCTTGTATCTGGGCCTTGCCTTCACGCGCAACAGGCCGCACCTGAGCCCAACGCTGCGCCCGCCCAAAACTTCAATGTGATGAATTACGGAAACACGCGCTGGTTTCCGACGTTCTGGGACCCGTACCAGACGCCCTATGTTCCAGAAAAGAAAATGAACAATTCGGAGCGTTTGCACTCCTTGCTCAGCGACGGCAAGTTGCATCTTTCGGTTGATGACACCATCGCTCTCGCGCTCGAAAACAACCTGGACATCTCGGTTGCTCGCTATCAGCCGGCCTTCGCCGAAACCGATCTCTTGCGCGCCAAGAGCGGCGGCGCCCCCCGCGGGGTGCAAGGCGCATACTCCTCGTCGGCCTTATTTTCGGGGGCGATCGGAGGTGGTCTCAGCAGCACTTCGGCATCTTCCAGTTCGGTCAGTGGAGGAGGGCTTACAGGCAGTGGGGGAGCGATCAACTTTGGGCCCGTTTCCTGCTGCGATCCTTCCGCCGGCGTGAGTATCGGGTGGAACCGCGCGACGTCTCCCCTGAACTATACCGTCGTGAGCGGAATCCCCGTGGTAACGACTCAGACCACCAGCTTCGCTCCCTACTTCGTCCAAGGCTTTCTTACCGGCACGAGCTACGTTGTTGCCTTGCCAGGTTACACGCAAAACAACACTTCCGCGAACTTGTTGTTTAATCCTGTGGTTCCCACCACGCTCTATTTGGGGATGTATCAGCACCTGCTCAATGGGTTCGGCTATCGAGCCAATGCCAAGTTCATCCGCATCGCGCAGAATGATGTGAGAATCGCCCAAAGTGTATTCCGCCAACAGGTGATGACCACAGTGGCTCAAGTGCTCAACCTTTACTGGGATTATCTTTCCTTCAATGAACAAGTGGCCGTAGCACAACAAACGCTGACCTATTCCCAAAAGCTTCTCGCCGATAACAAGCGCCAGGTGGAAATTGGCACCCTTGCCCCGATTGAAGTGGTGCGCGCGGAATCGGAAGTCGCTACCGACCAGCAAAACCTGATCGTAGCCCAGACCAACGTCGAGCAACAGGGGGAATTGATCAAAACGGCAGTGGCCAAGAAAGTGGACGGCGACATGGTAAGCGCGCAGGTGGACACTGTCGACAAGCTTCCGGAACCCCGGCCGGACGATATTCCGCCTCTCGCGAAAGCCTTGGAGATTGCGGCCCAAAACCGCCCGGAAATCGAGCAAGCCGACCTCAACCTCCGCTACCAATCCATTGTCATTAAGGCAAATCGCAATGCCTTGCTGCCCACCCTGGATTTCTTCGCCACCTATGCCGGCAGCGGACTGTCTGGCGTCGAACCGATCTATGGAGCTTGCCCCGCCGGCTACGTTACCGCCGCGACTGAATGCGTCAACGCCACCACCGGCGCTGCCACTGCGTTGCCCGTCACGGGCAGCAAATATGGAGGCACGGGTCAATCCCTTTCCCAGATTTTCCGCGGCGATTATCCCAATTATTCCGTGGGCCTGTCGCTTGCGATCCCCATCCGCAACCGCAGTGCGCAGGCGGATGCGGCCCGGGCGCTTCTCGAACAACGCCAACTGGTGGAGCAGCTCCAGCGAACGAAAAATCAAGTGGAGCAGGACGTCCGCAATGCTGAGATCGGTGTTATTCAAGCCAAGGCCCGCATTGAAGCAGCGCGAAAAGCTGTGACCCTCAATCAACAGACTCTCGATGCGGAGCAAAAGAAGTTCAAGCTCGGTGAATCTACGGTGTTCCTCGTTATCCAGGCGCAACGCGACTTATCCACCGCAGAGGGCAACGAGGTCACGGCTCGCTCCACTTATGCCAAAGCCTTGACTCAGTTCCGGCAAGTTACCGGGACGATCCTCTCCGATTACAACATCGAGCTCAATGACGCGCTGCAAGGAAAGGTGACACGCGTTCCCAACATTCCGGGCTCGGCCGATACCCCGGCGACTCTGAAAGTGAACTAGTACATACCGGGACCAGAACGAAGGCAGGGTGGCGGTGAGGAACGGGAGTTTTTTCGCGCCAATCGCTTTCGTGGCAGCGGTGTTGCTCGGCTCTCAGCTTGTAGCGGCAGACCTCGGGGTTGTCACACCGCACCCGTCTTGACCGTGGCGCGACTCGATGGGATCCGCTTGGCTAACACGATCGACAGGGCGGTGGCCATAACCACTATAGCCGTAATCGCAATCACCCACCCGGAATATCGCCCTGGATGTCGCAGAGCAACAACGAAACGGCGGCCGTAGCGAGAGGCAACTACGGATATGGCTCCATAACGCACAGCTCGGCACAAGACCACGACAATCACGAACATTCGCAGAGGGTAGTCAAGCACCCCTGCCAGGGCGAAAAACGCGCTCGTCGGGAAGGGCAAAGGTAAAACCGTAGAAACCGCCAGGGCGCCCGTACCCCACCGCTTGAAGAATTCCAGAAGCCTCGCGACCTTGCGCTGTCCAAACTTGCGGCTGAGGTAGTCCAAACCGGCCTTGCGCGCCATATGGAATGTAATGTAGGCGCCGATGACCGAGCCTGTCGTGCCAATTACGGCGTAGTAATACCACGGTTCGCGGTGCCGCGCTGAAAGGATGGCGGTGAGAATGTCCGGGCCGACAAACGTCGGGATGGGCGAACTGTCCACGATCCCGAGAATGAACAGCCCCAAACCGCCGAGGTGGCGCAAGACCGCCGCGACTCCTTGGGGATGTCGCGCTGCCGGTTTAACCAAGCCCGCGAGTATATTAAGAAGCTGCACAAGGGCCAAAGTGTACGATATCACGCTTTAGCAGCCCCTGGCCCCAGCAGTCGGGTGCTGTCCCAATTTTCGGGTGTAACGCTGGCGTCCAACCGGCACTGTGCCGCCGGCATGGCGGCGTTGCATTCAAGCCAGGACAGCACCAGCAGCCGGCACCCAGGGTACTGTCCTAATTTGGACGTAACGCCGCCCTCTTCGCGGCTCCTGTGCCGGCTGGAAGCCGGCGCTACGGCTCAAATTAGGACACTACCGCACCCAGCTCCGGTTTGACTTTGAAACTGGCCGTGCTCTAACATTCTTTCGGGGCGGATTATCGTCGTGAATGAAAACAAGAAGGCGGGCGTCGGCGTCGCAAGCGAACTTTCCCAGCGCCTGCCCTCTCCTGGCGAACAGCGATGGGACAAACAGACCCTCAAGCCGGCGCTGGCAAAGTCCCCCGAGCGACAGAAAGTTTTCACCACCCTTTCGGGGGTGCCCATCAATCGCCTCTACACGTCCGCCGATCTTTCCGATTTCGATTACTCCCAGGACCTGGGTGACCCCGGTGAGTACCCCTTCACGCGAGGGATTCATCCCACGATGTATCGCGGCAAGCTTTGGACGATGCGTCAGTTCTCCGGATTCGGGAGCCCCGAGGACACCAATCAGCGGCTGCACTATTTGCTGAAACAAGGACAGACAGGCCTTTCCATCGCCTTTGACTTGCCCACATTAATGGGATATGACAGCGACCACGCTCTGGCCAAAGGCGAAGTAGGCCGCTGCGGCGTTTCCGTTTCCTCCCTTGCGGATATGGAAACTCTGCTGGCGGGTTTGCCGCTGCAAGATGTGACCACCTCCCTGACCATCAATTCACCTGCCGCCATTATTTGGGCAATGTATTTGGTGGTCGCGCAGAAGAACGGGGCGGATTGGAAGAAGATCTCCGGCACCACGCAAAACGACATCCTAAAAGAATACATCGCCCAGAAAGAGTACATTTACCCGCCGTCCCCTTCCATGCGGCTGGTCGTGGATACCATCACCTTCGGGGCGCGCGAAGTTCCCCGCTGGAATCCCATTTCCATCAGTGGCTACCACATTCGCGAAGCGGGTTCGACCGCCGTGCAGGAGCTGGCGTTCACCCTGCGCGATGGAATTGAATACGTGGAGTGGGTGCAGCGCGCGGGCATGACCGTGGATGAGTTCGCCCCGCGGTTGAGTTTCTTCTTCAACGCCCACAGCGATTTGTTCGAGGAGGTGGCGAAGTACCGGGCGGCGCGAAAAATCTGGGCACGGGTCATGCGCGAACGGTTTGGCGCCACCAATCCGCGCTCCTGGCTCTGCCGCTTTCACACCCAGACGGCAGGCTGCTCGCTAACGGCGCAGCAACCTTACAATAATGTTGTTCGCACCACCGTTCAGGCGCTCGCGGCCGTGCTGGGCGGAACGCAATCGCTGCACACGAACTCCCTCGATGAGGCCTGGGCACTCCCCACCGAGGAGGCCGTCACCATCGCCCTACGCACTCAGCAGGTGCTGGCTCACGAAAGCGGAGTGACCAACACCGTCGATCCCATGGCCGGTTCGTATTTCATCGAAAAGTTGACGCTCGAAACGGAGCGCGCTTGCTACGACTACTTCGAGAAAATCGATTCCATGGGGGGCATGGTGCCCGCCATCGAGCGTGGGTATCCGCAAAAGGAAATTCACGACGCCGCCTACACCTATCAGAAAGCTGTCGAGAGCAAGGAAGAGATTATTGTGGGTGTCAATGATTTCGTGACCGACGAAGACCGCCCCATCAAGCTGCTCGTGATCGACGACAGCGTGGCGCGCCACCAGGTCAAAAAACTGGAGGACGTGCGGAAAATGCGGGATAATGCTCGTGCCCAGCGCGCTCTCGAATCGCTGGGAAGCGCCGCCACGACCGACGCGAATCTAATGCCCTATATCCTGGAATCTGTGCGCGCTTATGCAACACTGGGTGAGATATGCGACTTGCTGCGCAAGGTGTTCGGCACTTACGAAGAACCGGCGTTTCGATGAACGACAAGTATGAATTCTTAATGGTGAATTCGGAATTAGAAGATAGAAACGGCGGGAAGTGTAGCGCGGGCCTGTTTTGTAGGTCCGCGGCTTTTCCTTGCCTGTAGGGACCTACGAAACAGGTCGCTACACCTGCGGCATGGGATCGAAGGGGGAGTGTCGAGTGGCAACCAAGACGCGGCTAACAATTGAACAGTTCGATCGGCTCCCGATTCGCGAAGGAATTCTTTACGAGCTGAGCGAGGGGGAAGTCGTCACCATGACCGAGCCAATGCCGAGGCATAATTGGGTGAGAGACAATATTGCGGATGCACTAAGGGAACTCGCTCACCCTCGACACCTCGGGCGAGTTTTCTTGGAAACCACCTACCAGCTCACGTCCGAAACGGTCCGCATTCCAGATGTTTCCTTTGTACCGGCAGACCGGATGGGCAATATCGATTTAGACAAGCGAATTCAGGGCGCGCCTACGCTTGCTGTTGAAGTTGTCTCGCCGAGCGATCTCGCCGAAGAGCTAACACAGAAGGTCAACCAGTATCTTGCGGCAGGAGCTGGTGCGGTGTGGGTCGTCTACCCTAAGACCCGCGAAGTGGAAGTTTTTCGCGCCGATGGCGGGCGATTTGTCCGCAACGAACGTGACGCACTCGAAGATCCTGACCTGCTTCCCGGTTTCTCGCTCGATTTGAAGTCAGTGTTTGAGTGATAAGCCCGTTAACGCTCTTGCATGAAAAGGTTCTCGTGATTGAAAACCGACGCATCCGCGTGTTAGTCGCCAAGCCCGGTCTAGACGGCCATGATCGCGGAGCAAAGATTGTGGCCCGTGCCCTTCGCGATGCGGGGATGGAAGTCATCTATACCGGCTTGCGGCAGACCGCCGAACAAATTGCAAGCGCGGCTGTACAAGAGGACGTTGACGCCATCGGTATCTCGATTTTGTCTGGCGCGCACAACACCATCATTCCGCGCATCTGCGAATTGCTGCGGGCCGAGGGAATGGATGATGTCCTTCTGGTGGTGGGCGGCATCATCCCCGATGAGGACATCCCCAACTTAAAGCAGGCCGGAGTCGCCGAGATCTTCCAGCCGGGCGCGTCCACGGAGACCATTGTCGAATTCATCCGCAAGAATGTGAAGAATCCAGTGGCCAGTGATTAGTGGCAAGTGGCGAGAGAACAAGATCAAGTCGCTAACCGCAAGCCGCTAACCACTTGTTTCCCTATGGAGCTGCTCAGCCATAATTCTGCCGCCGTGCTGGCGTTTTCGCGATCTGCCGGCTACCCGCGCCTCAGCGTTGCAGTTCTTGCGGAATTGGACGATCTACTTGAGGAAGTCGAAGGGGCCGGACTGTTCAGCGCGGTCGTGCTTGCGGCCAACGCAAAATCTTTCGCGACCGGAGCAGATATTTCTGAGGTCGCGGCAGTTGAGGGACTCCATGCGCGGGAATTCGCGGAACGCGGGCAGAGCACGTGCCGCCGCCTCGCAGAATTCCCCTTGCCCGTTGTCGCCGCGATCCGTGGATACTGTTTGGGCGGAGGGCTGGACTTGGCATTGGCGTGTCACGGACGCGTGGCCACCTACGACGCGTCATTCGGATACCCCGGTGCAGCGCTAGGATTGATGACCGGTTGGGGTGGAACCCAACGCTTGACTCGCCTTCTCGGCAAGTCCACAGCGCTCCAGATGTTCCTCACTGCCGATCGCATTCCGGCTACGCAAGCCTTAAGCATGGGACTGGTGGACGCGCTGGTCTCTTCTCACGACTTGGTTAGCGCCGCGGCCCAGCACGCACAGGCGCTACGCACCGTTCCCATGGCACGGGTCGCTGCCAGTCTCTAAGTGATGCGCTCACACGCACTTTATCCGTCGAACATCTGGATAAGTGGTGTTATCCTTAAGTTTGTTCACGATGCCCCACACACGACCACCCGAGGAAACGCTCCCTCGCCAAGATCCCGCAACTTCGCTGTCCAAGCGCGCCGCACGACGAATTATCCAACGGGCTTTCGTCCTGATGGGGCGGGATAAGGTCTTGCGGCAGCAAATCCGCGAATCCGAAATCACTACGCTTTGGATTGTCGAGGATTGGGAACTCGAGTGGACCGTGTTCTTCCACCGAGGGAAGTTCGCAGTGGAGCGGCGTCCCGCCAAGCATCCGGAAGTGACCCTGTCGTGGCCCACCGCCGAGGAATTCTTTAAGCAAGTCGACCGGTCTGGGGAAACAAATGTGCAGGTCCAAATTCTTCCAGCGCAGGAGCACCGCCGATTTTTTGAAACGCTCCTACGGGGATTCTTCGCCTGCCTTCGTCACGTCCTCGCAAACCCGGTCGATGACGTAGGTGAGAGCCTCCTGTAAGTTTGGCGGCGGGTTTTGCGAAACTGCGATCTTCCTATAGACTGCCTTGGTTGGAACTATTCTGACTTTGCGGAAAAAAGGCTCGGCCCATGATGGATCCTTCCACCGTCTGGACAGAAACCACTTTGCGCGTCCGTTATGTCGAAACGGATCAGATGGGAGTGGTTTACCACGCGAACTTCCTGGTTTGGTTTGAAATAGGGCGTACGGACTTCTGCCGCAAGCATGGATTTGTCTACCGTGAAATGGAGCAGGAGGATGGCTTGTACATCATGGTGGCCGAGGTGCGCTGCCGCTACAAAGCACCGGCACGTTACGACGATGAGATTTTGGTGCGCACCTGCTTAAAGGAGTTCCGCCGTCGCGTTTTGATTTTCAGGTATGAGGTTCTCCGCCCGCTCACCGACGAAGTTCTGGCGGAGGGGGAAACCGTACACGTGATCACGAACCGTGACGGCCAACCCCGTACCCTGCCCGACAAATTCCGCGACCTGTTTATCTCCGCTGCCCAGGCAGGCGAACCCCGCCCGCTCTGAGGCTGTTGCTAAGACGAAATACTCGTCCGCACGCAAGAGGCAAATGCCCACTATCATACTCCTCGACGGTCAGCGACTTACGCGACGGGATTTTTCCGCCGTAGTTCTAGGGAATCGGCGCGTGGGGTTGTCGCCTCGCGCTCGTGCGGCGATGCAGAAATCACGCGCCTGGATCGAAAAGATCATCGCCGAAAAGCAAGTTGTGTACGGCGTGACCACCGGCGTGGGGAGCCTGTCCACCGAACACATTGACCCGGCGGCGGCTCGCGAACTGCAACTGAATGTGGTCCGCAGCCACTCCTGCGGCGTGGGTGAGCCGTTAGGCGTGGCAGAGACGCGCGGTTTGCTGCTGTTGCGCGCCAACACGCTGGCGCGTGGACTCTCCGGTGTGCGCCCCCTTATTGCGGAGACGCTTTGCGCCTTCTTGAATCACGGCGTGCATCCGGTCGTCCCCAGGCGTGGGTCGGTGGGCGCAAGTGGTGACCTGGCGCCGCTTGCTCATGTGGCTCTGGCGCTGGTCGGCGAAGGTGACGTGGTGTTTCGCGGCCGTCGCCAGCGAGCGGCGGTGGCGCTCAAATCGCTGGGACTGAAGCCCTTGACCCTGGAAGCAAAAGAAGGCCTCTCCCTCGTGAATGGTACGCAGGCCATGCTCTCTCTCGGACTGCTGGCATTGCGCGACGCGGAGATTCTCGTCAACACCGCCGACGTCGCAGGGGCACTCTCGCTCGATTCGCTGCGCGGATCCACCCGCGCCTTTGACGAACGCTTGCACGCCGCGCGGCCTCATCCCGGGCAGATGATTTCCGCGCGCAACCTGGCACGACTCAATCGCGGCAGCACGATCAACAAATCCCACCAGGGCTGCTCGCGCGTGCAAGACGCCTACAGTTTGCGCTGCATGCCGCAGGTCCACGGCGCCGTCCGCGACGCCTTGGCTTACGCGCAACAGGTTTTCGAAATCGAAATGAACAGCGCCACAGATAACCCTTTGGTCTTTGCCAGCGAGCGGGACGTCATTTCCGGAGGCAATTTTCATGGCCAGCCGGTCGCGTTGGCGCTCGATCTTATGGCGCTTGCCCTGACCCAGCTCGGCGGGATTGCGGAAAGACGCGTCGATCGCATGGTGAACCCGCTCACTTCCGAGCTGCCGCCATTTCTCACTCGATCCCCCGGCCTGGAATCGGGATTGATGATCGCGCAGGTCGCCGCGGCTGCGCTGGCCTCCGAAAACAAAGTGCTCGCACATCCGGCGTCGGCCGATTCCATCCCAACTTCCGGGAATAAGGAGGATTTCGTGAGCATGGGGATGGCGGCGGCATTGAAGTTGCAACCAGTCATTACCAATGTAAGAAACATTCTTGCTATCGAACTGCTTTGCGCTTGCCAAGCGCTGGACTTGCTCGCGCCGCTCCGGTCAGGCAAATTGGCAGAGAAAGCTCGGAAACTGGTTCGCAAGGTTTCTCCGCACATCTCGAAAGACCGGCCGTTGCATTCAGACATCGCGCACGTCGCGACTCTGATTTCGAAGGGCGAGCTTGCCGGACTCATTGCGCCGGATAGCCGCTTCTAACCTGCCATGCCAGCCATTTCCGCCACTATCATCACCCATAATGAAGAGGCGAACATCGCCGGGGCGATTCGTTCGCTTTCCTGCGCCGATGAGATTGTGGTGATTGACTCCGATTCCACCGATGGCACGCGCGAGATCGCGGCGGGACTGGGCGCGCGGGTGATCACCCATCACTTTGCAGGCTTCGCAGCCCAAAAGAACGTCGCGACTTCACACGCTCAGCACGATTGGATTCTCAGTCTCGATGCGGACGAGGAACTGGACGGCAACGCGCAAGCTGCGGTTCTCGAGTGGAAGCGCTGCGAACCGTTTGCCACGGGATATCAGTTCGCCAGGCGCGCACAATACCTGGGAAGATGGATATTGCACTCGGGGTGGTACCCTGACTACAAGCTTCGCCTCTTTGACCGCCGCCGCGGAAGTTGGCAAGGCGCGTATGTGCATGAGTCCGTCGTGGTCAAGGGTCCGGTTGCGACACTGCCGGGTGAGATCCTTCACTACACGTGCAATACTTTGGAGGAGCATCTCCAGCGAATTGAGTTTTACACGGACTTGGCCGCCAAGGAAATGTTTGAACGGGGCGAAACCGTGGGCTTGGTGCGACGTGTGTTAAGCCCTCCCTGGGTGTTTGTGAATACTTACCTACTTCGTTTGGGAGTGGTAGACGGCATCCCCGGTTATCTGATCGCCAAGATGGCAGCGCGATACGTGCGAAGAAAATACGCAAAGCTGGAAGAGATGCAAAGGCGCCCGCAACCGTCACGATGACTACCTCCCCATCGCTTAGAATCGCCCACATCGACACGGGCCTGAGCCTGCGCGGAGGCCAGCGGCAATTGTTGATGCTGGCGGAGGGCTTGCGCGAGCGCGGACACGAGCAAGTCATCGTGTGCCTGGAAGGGAGCAAGCTGGAGGAGCGGGCGCAGAGGGAAGGCTTTAGCGTTTTCACCATGCCCGCGAACGATCCGGGGCACGCATTCGGGATTCTGCTTTGGCGCCGGCAGATCAAAACCTCAGCGCCGCAGATTGTGCACGCCCACGACGGCCGCGGTCAGACGCTCGCTTGGTTGGCTTCACTGCGATTGCCAGTCCGGCGCGTGGCGAGCCGGAGGGTTACATTTTTCCCGTCTGATCGCTGGACCTACCGTCTTAAGTACGGCCGAACGTGCGATGCAGTGATTGCCGTCTCCGAAAATATCCGGGAGCTTTCTGTTAGGGCCGGCGTCCCTCGCGAACGGATCAGCGTGATTCCGGACGGCATTCAAATCCCTGAGGCGTTGCCGAACATCGCCGAAAGGCAGCGCTTGCGAACATCGTGGCGATGTCACGATGATGATTTCGTGGTAGGCTTGCTCGGCGCGTCCACACCGGAAAAGGGGCAGGACGTGGCGCTCGATGCCATGGCGCTGCTCGCCGAGAAACTACCCAGCGCGCGGCTGGTCCTTGCCGGCGACGAATCCGCAAGCGCCGGTGAAGCGTTGATGCACGGCGCTTATTCCGACTGGGGATGGATTCTGCGCCTCGGCCCGATCACTGATCTCCCCGGTTTTTTCGCCGGCCTCGACCTCTTTATCATGCCCTCAATCGCGGAGGGCCTGGGATCATCTGCCTTGTGGGCGATGGCCCACGGTCTTCCCGTCATTGCCACCCGGGTCGGCGGTCTTCCGGAAATTGTAGTGGAAAACGAGACCGGCTGGCTGATTCCACCGGGTTCAGCACAGGTGCTGGCCGATACCATCTTGTTGGCGTCGCAAGACCGCGAAAAACTGACCGAGTTCGGCCGCAATGGCCGCAAGCGGGCGGAGAGATTTTCTGCTGCTATAATGGTCGGCCGCACGGAGGACCTCTATCGTCATCTGGTTAGCGGCATACTAAGTTAGGGACTTATTCCGAACCGCGAAAACTTAAATCCGCCGCATCGGTCGCAAGTTTCGATTTTCGAGTTTCGGTCTCTCCTAACGCTAAACATCTGGAGCGGCGTCGCGTGGCAATCGTATATATCGTCATCGCCCTTTTCGGCCTTTGTTTCGGAAGCTTCTTAAATGTGTGTATTGCTCGCCTGCCGCGGGGCGAATCCATTGTCTTGCCCCGTTCGCATTGCCCGCGTTGCAATCACACCATCCGTTGGTACGACAATATTCCGCTAATCAGCTATCTGGTGTTGCGGGCGCGCTGCCGCGACTGCCACGCGCTGATTTCGCCACTCTATCCGTCAGTCGAAGTATTGACGGCCTCGGTGGTGGTTCTAACTTTTCGCGTTTACGGTTTGGGACCTGAATTCATCAAGTACGCGGTGTTCGGCATGTTGCTGATCGTCCTCGTTTTTACGGACCTTCTCGATCGGCGCATCCCCCACGCCGTAACGATTTTCGGAATCACTGTGGGGCTCGTGTTCAGCTTTTTCATCCCTGTCGATGCCGAGCCGCTCGCCTGGATTCTGCGGCACTGGGGGGTCTCCCTGGAAGGGTCTATCGCCTCCGTAACGGGCTCCATTGCAGGAGCCTTGGTGGGAGGAGGACTCTTCTACGCCGTGGGCGAGGCGTTCTATTACCTCGGGGGGAAACAAAAAGAGTATCTGGGTTTCGGAGACGTCATGCTGATGTTGATGGTGGGGACCTTCCTCGGCGTGCCTCTGACCCTGATGACGATTCTACTGGGCTCGCTCGGAGGATCGGTCCTGGCTCTCGGCATGAGTGCCGTAAACTCACGTTTTCGCGGCTATGCCTGGCCTTATGGCACGTTCCTGGGAATTGCCGCTCTCTACGTCGCGCTGTACGGGCAGTGGCTCCTCGACGGGTATTTACGGTGGACAGGGATGAAAGGCTGAAGATGAAACCCCCGTTCAACTCGCAGCAATTGATTCTACTTTTCGGCGGCGGCGTGTTGGTGATTAGCGTCCTGCTGCTGGTCGTTTACTTCCTACAACAGTCGGTTGGCCGCGCGAGGAAATCCGGCAATCCGAAACCCGCCAGGGTGCCTGTGGAGGACGAAGCCGCCTTTACGCTCGCTACCGTAAACGCCGTTATCACACAACTGAAGGCGGAACAGAAGTCAACTCAGGAAAAGTTCATCGCGGCGGAGCGTCGAGCGGAGGAGAACGCGCGCAAATTCGAACTTCTTGCCCGTGAAATTGACTTCGGCCTAATGGTCCTTGATGCGGAGGGTTTTATTGGTTTCTCCAACCTCCTGGCGCGCAGGATCCTTGGCGTCGATACCTGGTCGCGGAGACGCTACGGGGAGATTTTCCGCGATATTCCGGATCTGGCGCTAATCATCGGTGACTGCTTTGAGGCCGGAATGGAAACTCGAAAGAGAAGTATCGAATTGTCAGGCACGGACGGAAGTAAGCGCTGGGTTGACGTTTCCGTCTTGCCATCTCGCGACCGCAGCGGGGCTATGGACGTAGTAGCCTGCGTGGTTCGAGAATCAGCGCCACCGGCTCCGGATACTTAGCCATTAACGACAGTCCCAGTTTCGGTAACCGCCATTGCCAATGCAGGCTTACTGATCTAACCACTTGACCAGGTTCTGGAAAATCCTCAAGCCATCTTGTGAATACTGGTTGGGAAGCGAGGCGCGTTCGGGATGAGGCATCAGGCCGAGCACGAGCCTGCTTTCATCTGAAATGCCGGCAACAGCGCCGGGTGAGCCATTCGGATTGCTCGGATAGTCCATGGTGGGCCGTCCCTGTTCGTCAGCATAGTAGAACACGGCGCGCGTCGCGGATGGCGAACCGGAGGCGCAGAGCAAGGGACGACCTTCGCCGTGAGCCGATGGCATATTTAGCACCTGTCCCGCGAGACCTTCGGTCCACGCGCAAGTCTGAGTAGAAACAATCAAACGGACTTTGCGATCTTCAAAGCGCGCGGATTGATTTTCGAGCAGCGCCATGGTGCGTTGTCCGGGTGTCCGTCCCGGCAGAATTCCCGCTTCGGTCAGTACCTGGTAGCCATTACAGATTCCCAGCAAGGGCTTCTTTGCATCCAGGAAGCGCACCAATTGGTCGCGCAACCGGGCCACCAGCATCGTGGCGAAAATCCTTCCTGCGCCCAGATGGTCGCCATACGAGAACCCGCCAGGAATCACGGCAGCTTGATAATCGTCGAGCCGGGTTTCCCCACCGATCAAGTCCTTCAACAGGACCAACGCAGCTTTGCCGCCGGCCAGCTCAATCGCGGCTGCGGTCTCCTCGTGGCAATTCGTTCCAGGAGCGTAAAGGATGGCAGTTCGCGCCTGACTCATTTCACCACCTCACGAAAAGTCTCACTCCAGCTCTCAGTTAATTGCGAAATCGATTCTTCCCAAATCACTGCGCCATGTTCGACAAACGTGAGCCGCGGCTCCGCAGTTACGTGACCGAGAAACTGATGGGGAATCCCGGCAAGCTCCGCGGAAACCTCAAAATCCGGCTCCACCTCGAGCAAGCACGACCCGATGAACTCACCGAAGAGCAAGCCGTCGCGCCGCCCGGGTGGGATGCGGGAGAAATCCACCCGCGCGCCAAGACCAGACCCGAATGATGCCTCAAAGAGGCGCAGCAAGATTCCACCCTCCGCGATGGCAGAAGCGGAGACGTAGCCCCGGCGGGAGTAAAGTTCGCCGAGGTAATCCCATTGCACCTTGATAGAAATGGGGTCGTAGGCGTCGAACAAGCGATCGCCGCGCTGCCCCCAGGTATCGGCATAGACCGAGCCTCCCAGCACATCCGCGTCGTAATGGCCCAACAGCAGCAGGCGGTTCCCGGCACGCTTGAAATCCTTGGTGACCATCGTCTTTACATTGCCGACCCGGCCCATCGTGGCGACGGCGAGGGTAGGGGGCACTTCGATCCTTCTTCCACCCGCCTCGAACGTACCCGAGCTCGAATCCTTGCCGGAAATAAATGGAACGCCGAGTTCAACTGAGAGGTTGGCGATGGTCTCGACCATCTCCACCAGCTCAAAGGCCGTTTCCGGACGCACACGAGGCGTGTAGAAGTTGTCGCACAGAACCATTTGCCGATAATCGGCCCCGGCTACAACCGCCTTGGTAATAGCCTCCAGTATCATCAGGCGGGCCATCGCGGCAGGGTCGATTTCGCCGTAAAAGGGATTGAACGCGATGGTGGTAATAATCCCATTCGGCTTGCCTCGCAAGGGCGCGGAGACATAGATGTTGGTGGGCATGCGATGGTTCTTACCGGCGTAAGGCCCCACGGCGGTCCGTCCCTGCACGGTGGAATCATATCGCGTGCCGGCAGGGCTTTGGTCTGCGCAGTGATAATGACTCAGGACACTGCGGACTGCCGAGCCCCAATCGTCGCGGGATCGGGGCTCAGATATGTCCAGCGGCGTAAGACGGCGCTGCGGCGGGGCCGTGGGGGTGGAATCTATCGGACAGGCGCGCCAGAGAAAAACCATGCTCAGGTCAACCACCATTTCTCCCTGCCACTTTGCCTGCAATCGGCCGGTACTGGTGAAATGCCCAAGGACGCACGAAGCCACTTCAAAGCGGCGCAAAATCGACTGCGCCTCTTCCAGCTTTTCCGGCGGCACCGCCATCAGCATCCGCTCCTGCGATTCGGAGAGAAGAATCTCCCACGCGGTCAAGCTCTGGTCCTTCAGCGGCACGGCATCCAGGTTGATTTCAATACCTGTGTCGGCCCCCATTTCACCCACGGCGCACGAAATGCCGCCGGCGCCAAGGTCCGTGATCGAGCGGATGCATTCCTGGTCACGCAAAATGGGAATCGCCGTGGTGAAGCGCCGCTCGGTAATGGGATGGCCGATTTGGACCGCGGCTGATTCCTTTTCCAAGGTCTCGCCGGTCATAACGGCAGAGCTGGCGGTGGCGCCGTGGACGCCGTCACGGCCAGTGGCGCCCCCAAACAGCACCGCAATGTCACCCGGCTTGGGTTGGTCTTTGTGGACGTACTTCTTTGGCAAGAGGCCCACCGAGTGACCCAGCGCAAAGCATTTGGCATATCCGGGATGACACCGGTAGATCGGGTGCATCATCGGAATTCCCATGGGATTCATGTAGTAAGACGTCGCGCGGATGGATTCCGAAACAATCAGCTCCGGATGAAGGGCGCCAGCCGGAACGTCTTTTTCGGGCAACCGCGGGTCCATCGTGCCCATGATGGTCGTTCCGCCAATAGGGTACGCGCCTTTGCCGAAACCGAGGGTGTCGCGAATCACTCCGCCATGCTTGGTGGCGATTCCCCCAAAGGGCGCGATGGAGCTGGGGAAATTGTGCGTCTCGCCTTTGATGGTCACCACCCAACCATCCACAAAGTCCATGCCTCCCGCATTATCGGTGAAGGAAGAAACCACCAGGGGATGATTAATCTCGCGCGTCGCTGCCATGAGCTTCTTCAACAGGCCCAGGCTTTTCCATGTCGTGTGGTAGCAGTGATCGCTCCAACTCTGCACCAGGATTTCAATTTCCGCATCGGTGTAAGGCCGGCCGCGCTCTTGCTCGTGTTCCTGAATCACTTTCATCTGCGAAAGTGGAGCGTACCAGGAGCGCTCACGCGAGAGGGCCGCAAGCTCGTCATCGCCAAGGCCGCGCAAAGAAACCTGGCCGACGGGATCGGGCTTTCCACTCGGTTGAAGCGAGGTCACGACATCGTGAGGATCGCGAACCCTCTCAACAATCTTGTTGTAGAGGAAACGCGCGGCGAGGCCTCTGGCCTCGGCATCATTGAGCCCGCAAAGTTGGTATCGCCGGCTCAAGCGGGCGAATTGCAATCCGCTTTCCCCTAGCGCGTGAGCGCCAGCCAGGATCGAGGGCGTCTCAGGATCGGTGACCGCGGGGCGATATGCAATCTCCACGATGGGCCCTCGGCGGGGATCGAGCTGTGACGATTCTGAAGGAACCTGATACAACGGGTTGATGAGCAGGGGCATTAATCGTTCGAGATTAAAGGACCCTTCCAACCAAATCACTCTCTCGATCCTCACGCTGTCCAGGCTTGCGTATCCACGCCGGCGGAAAAAGCCAAGCCAGTTGCGCGCTTCGGGGTCGTCTTGAGAAAGGGTATAAATGCTGTGGATCGCCATTTTTGCCTCTACCAAAGAGTTCGGATTGCGCTGGGCTCATCTCAGACTATGCTACCGGGCTGCCGCCGCCGAGTTCGAGGCGCGGCGCAAAAGCAGCGGTTGCTGGTAATCCCCGGGGTTAGGAGCAAAGCACGGGGGAAAGTGAGTGCCAGAACTTCAGACGGCCATTATAACCGGGAAGAGCAACCGTCGTCTCTGCTTACCAGTCTAGGGTAGTGTCCTAATGTGGGCGATAGGGGTAGGGAGAGCGTAAAGACGTTCCCCCTCCCTCCGAACCGGACAGGCGGATCTCCCGCATCCGGCTCTCCAGTTGGTGGTTTTACCTCCCAGAGGATTGACGAGTCGTCGTAGAGGCTGTGACCAAGGAGAACAACCCCCACT